>NZ_JAJSZC010000033.1:0-48593 GCF_036815105.1 Streptomyces sp. IBSBF 3136 | reverse complement strand
GCCTTGCCCGATTCCCCCCATTCCACTGCTCGTTCACCGAAGAGGAGTTCCGCGCGGCGGCGCAGTTCCTCAGCGGGTGCGGGGCCGCGGTGGCGGGCGCGATGGCGGTCGGTGGGGCGGCGGCGGACGCGGCCGTCCGAGGTGGGGCCGCGGCCGGGTCCGCTGGTCGGGAGGGCTGCGCGAGAGCGTGATCGAAGTGCCATGCGTCGAGGATGGAACATCCTGGCGATTGGCGATGATCTTGGTCGATTCCCGGGGACAACACACCAGTTGTGGATAACTTCGTCACTCGTACGAGTGACGGGCGGCCGGCCCGGAAAGCCGGTGTCAGCGTGGGGAGACGACCACGCCCAGCAGCCCGGGGCCGGTGTGCGCCCCGATCACCGCTCCGACTTCGCTGACATGCAGGTCGGCCAGGGCGGGGATCCGTCCCCGCAACCGGTCGGCCAGCGCGGAGGCCCGGTCGGGGGCGGCGAGGTGGTGAACGGCGATGTCGACGTCGGCGCCGCCCGCGCGGTCGGCGGCGATCTCTTCCAGGCGGGCGATCGCCTTGGACGCCGTGCGGACCTTCTCGAGGAGTCCGATGCGGCCGCCGTCGAGCTGGAGCAGCGGCTTGACCGCGAGTGCGGAGCCGAGCAGGGCCTGTGCGGCGCCGATCCGGCCGCCGCGGCGCAGATAGTCGAGGGTGTCGACGTAGAAGTAGGCGGTGGTGCCTGCGGCCCGCTTCTCGGCGGCCGTCACTGCCTCGTCCACGGTGCCGCCGGCCTCCGCCGCCTCGGCCGCCGCGAGCGCGCAGAACCCCAGGGCCATCGCGACCATCCCGGTGTCCACCACCCGTACCGGCACCGGCGCCTCACGTGCCGCCAGGACCGCCGCGTCGTAGGTGCCGGACAGTTCGGCGGACAGGTGCAGGGACACGATGCCGCTCGCCCCGGACTCGGCGACCTGACGGTACGTCTGCGCGAAGACCTGGGGGCTGGGGCGGGAGGTGGTGACCGGGCGCCGCTTCTGCAACGCCTGGGCCAGGGAACGGGTCGAGATCTCGGTGCCCTCTTCGAGCGCCTGGTCGCCGAGGACCACGGTCAGGGGCACCGCGGTGATGCCGTGGCGCTCCATCGTCCGCGGCGGCAGGTAGGCCGTTGAATCGGTGACGATCGCGACATGGCGGGACATGAGCTGGAGGTTACCTGTCGTGGTTGCCGTGCGGCAGCCCGGCCCCTGCCGGCCGGACCGGGAGCGGGTCCGTCATGTGGTGCTCTCGGGGCGCGGCTTCTTCTGCCAGGAGTGGGCGGCGCGCTGCACGGGCGGGGTGATCGCGGGAGCCGGCCGCTCCCCTGCGGTGGAGGGTTCCGGGGCTTCGGGCCACGGCGGGGGCGCGGGTTCCGTCCTGGTCCAGTGCCGCAGGGCGCCCGCCTCGACGTCGATCTGGGTGCTCAGCGAGTCCAGGTCGTCGTCGGAGAAGCGGCGGGCCCGGTCGCGGGCGGCCCAGCGCAGGGAGTCGGCGGACTGGGTGATGCGCTCGGCGCGGCGGTGCAGTTCGGGCAGCAGCGCGGCGAGGGCGGCCCGGTCCGGCTCGGACTCCAGGCGCTTGAGATCGGCGTCCAGTTCACGCCCGTGCACGCTGAGCCGCTCGAAGAGGCCGAGGGACTCCTTCAGCGACTCGTCCTCCACCGCGCCCGCGTACAGCGCGTCCTGGGTGGCCCGCATCGAGGTGCGCAGGGTCAGCCGGAGTTGTGCGATCTCACCGGCCGGGCCGATCTGGGCGAAGGACCTGGCGCGCAGGGTGTGGTCCTCGACCGTGCGCCTGGCCTGCGCGATCGTGCGGTCGACTCCGCGCTTGGCGGCGCCGACGGCCTTGATCGTGACGTAGGTGCCGAGACCGATGAACGCCAGGAAGATCAGGGCGAACACGGTGATCACTGCTTCCATGACGCTCCTCCTCCGACCGGCACGGCACAAGCGGCCGCGCTCTCCACGGTAAACGCAGCGGGCAGGCCCCGGGTTCCGGAAGAACCCCGAACCTGCCCGTAGGGGACTACCCCGACGACCCGCGCACACCCGGCGCACCCGGTGTCACCTGTGCGCCGGGGACCGCCCGGCGGGGACGCGCTCTCACGCCGTGACGATGTTCACCAGCTTCGGAGCACGCACGATGACCTTGCGGATGCCCGCGCCACCCAGTGCCGCGACGACCTTCTCGTCGGCCAGCGCGGCCTTCTCCAGCTCCTCCTCGGAGATGGCCGGCGGCACCTCCAGGCGGGCCTTGACCTTGCCCTTGACCTGCACGACACAGGTCACGGTCTCGTCCACCACGTACCGCGGGTCGGCGACCGGGAAGTCCTGGTGGACGACCGAGTCGGTGTGGCCCAGCCTGCGCCACAGCTCCTCGGCGATGTGCGGGGCCAGCGGGGCGATCATCAGCACCAGCGGCTCGGCGACCTGGCGCGGCACCGCGGTACCGGCCTTGGTCAGGTGGTTGTTCAGCTCGGTGACCTTGGCGATGGCGGTGTTGAAGCGCAGGCCCTCCAGGTCCTGGCGTACTCCGTCGATCGCCTTGTGCAGGGCGCGCAGGGTGTCCTCGTCGGGCTCGGCGCCGGTGACGGTGATCTCACCGGAGTCCTCGTCGACGATGTTGCGCCACAGCCGCTGCAGCAGGCGGAACTGGCCGACGACCGCGCGCGTGTCCCACGGCCGGGAGACGTCCAGCGGGCCCATGGCCATCTCGTACAGGCGCAGGGTGTCGGCGCCGTACTCGGCGGCGATCTCGTCCGGGGTCACCGCGTTCTTCAGAGACTTGCCCATCTTGCCCAGCAGACGGCTGACCTTCTCGCCCTGGTGGTAGTAGTCGCCGTCGCGCTCCTCCACCTCGGCGGCCGGCACCGCGATGCCCCGGCTGTCGCGGTAGACATAGGCCTGGATCATGCCCTGGTTGAACAGCTTGTGGAACGGCTCGGCGGAGGAGACGTGCCCCAGGTCGTACAGGACCTTGGACCAGAAGCGCGCGTACAGCAGGTGCAGCACGGCGTGCTCGGCGCCGCCGACGTACAGGTCGACACCGCCGTGCGGCTGGCCCTCGCGCGGGCCCATCCAGTACCGCTCGATCTCGGGGTCGACCAGCTTCTGCTCGTTGTGCGGGTCCAGGTAGCGGAACTCGTACCAGCAGGAACCGGCCCAGTTGGGCATGGTGTTGGTCTCGCGGCGGTACTTCCGCGGCCCGTCGCCCAGGTCCAGGGTGACGTTGACCCAGTCCTCGTTGCGCGACAGCGGCGTCTCGGGGTGGGTGTCGGCGTCGTCCGGGTCGAACGTGCGCGGGCGGTAGTCCTCGACCTCGGGCAGCTCCAGCGGCAGCATCGACTCGGGCAGCGCGTGGGCGATGCCGTCCTCGTCGTAGACGATCGGGAAGGGCTCGCCCCAGTAGCGCTGGCGGCTGAACAGCCAGTCGCGCAGGCGGAAGTTGACGGTGCCCTCGCCGATGCCCTTGTCCGCCAGCCATGCGGTGATGCGCGCCTTGGCCTCGGCGACGCCCAGGCCGTCCAGGGAGATGTCGTCGTTGGACGAGTTGATGATCTTCGCGTCGTAGGAGGCGAAGGCGTTCTCCCACGTGGCGGTGTCGGTGCCGCGGCCGTCGGTCGGCTCGACGATGCAGTGGATCGGCAGCTCGAAGGCGCGCGCGAACTCGAAGTCACGCTGGTCGCCCGCGGGGACGGCCATGATCGCGCCGGTGCCGTAGCCCATCAGCACGTAGTCGGCGATGAAGACCGGCACCCGCTCGCCGTTGACGGGGTTGGTCGCGTAGGCGCCGATGAAGACGCCGGTCTTGTCCTTGGCCTCGGCCTGCCGCTCCACGTCGGACTTCGAGGCGGCCTGCGCGCGGTAGGCGGCGACGGCCTCGGCCGGCGTCGCGTGCCCGCCGGTCCACACCCCGTGCGTGCCCTCGGGCCACGCCTCGGGGGTGAACTTCTCGACCAGCGGGTGCTCGGGCGCCAGCACCATGTAGGTGGCGCCGAACAGGGTGTCCGGGCGGGTGGTGAAGACCGTGATGCGCTCGCCGTCGATCGGGAAGTCGACGCGGGCGCCCTCGCTGCGGCCGATCCAGTTGCGCTGCTGCAGCTTGATGGCCTCGGGCCAGTCCAGCTCCTCCAGGTCCTCCAGCAGGCGGTCGGCGTAGGCGGTGATGCGCATGTTCCACTGACGCAGCTTGGCCTTGAAGACCGGGAAGTTGCCGCGCTCGGACCGGCCGTCGGCGGTGACCTCCTCGTTGGCCAGCACGGTGCCCAGGCCGGGGCACCAGTTGACCGGGGCGTCGGAGGCGTAGGCCAGGCGGTATTCGCCCAGGACGTCGGCGCGCTCGCCCTCGCTCAGCTCGCTCCACGCGCGCGTGGTGCCCGGGACCGGCCGCTCACCGGACTCGAACGCGGCGATCAGCTCGGCGATCGGACGGGCCCTGCCGGCCTCCTCGTCGTACCAGGAGTTGAAGATCTGCAGGAAGATCCACTGGGTCCACTTGTAGTAGTCCGGGTCGATCGTGGCGAACGAGCGGCGCTTGTCGTGGCCCAGACCCAGCCGGCGCAGCTGGGCCTTCATGTTCTCGATGTTGGCCTCGGTGGACACCCGCGGGTGCGTGCCGGTCTGCACCGCGTACTGCTCGGCGGGCAGGCCGAAGGCGTCGAAGCCCAGGGTGTGCAGGACGTTGTGACCGGTCATGCGCTGGAACCGGGCGTAGACGTCGGTGGCGATGTAACCCAGGGGGTGACCCACGTGCAGACCCGCGCCCGAGGGGTACGGGAACATGTCCATGATGAACTTCTTGGGCTTCGCGACCAGCTCCGGGTCGCCCGCCAGGTCGCCCTTGGGGTTGGGCGCGCCGTAGGTGCCGTCGGCGTCCCAGAAGTCCTGCCAGCGTGCCTCGATGTCGGCGGCCAGAGCGGCCGTGTAGCGGTGCGGCGCGGCCTCCGCCGACGCCGCAGCGGTGGCAGCGGGGTTCGTCTCGCTCATGATCCTCAAAGCTCCATCGATCGTCTCTGCCTGCGGAAATGAAAAAGCCCCTCGCACAGGAGGGGACGCCGCGCCGATGCCGACCTCTCGGTTCGACCGGGGGTCGGTACTGATCAGCGCGGCCCGCTAAGCAGAAGGCGTACGGCACGCATGGCGCTAGGGTACCGCAGGCCTTGAGCAAGCCGCGACGCGCTTCCGTATGCCTTGTGGACATGCCACGAACCCGACCAGAACTGAACGAAGGTCAAAGATTACTTCGCGTAACAGCTACTAAGGGACATCGACGTGGTCGTCTCGTCCTTTGATAACAACGCAATAACTCAAACCTCGTACTGATCGGTATGGCTCCACTTAAGGTTCGGCAGCGGGACCGCTTTCCCGAAACTGCTCGGAGTTGCCCCCATGAACACTCGTCGTAGTAACAGCTCGCTCCCCAAACCCGGCCGGTCGGCCTATGGGGTGGCGTCCGCTGTCGTCCTGCTGCTCATACCCGTGATCGTGCTGGTGGGAGGCAGCCAGTTCCGCGAGTTCCTGAACTTCGGCGCGGGCGTGCTGTCCCTGGTGTCGCTCAGCTGCTCGGTGATCTGGGGCCTGTTCGCCCAGGACCGGATCTTCCTGAACACGCGCCAGCGGATCGTCGGCCAGGCGGTGCACCGGACGACCGCGGTCGCCTCGATCGCGTTCCTGCTGCTGCACATCACCACCAAGATCGTGCTCGGTCACACCAAGGTGATCGCCGCGATCATCCCGTTCTCCCTGGGCGTCACCGGGATCGGCGGCCTCGTCGGCCTGGGCTCGCTGGCGGGCCTGCTGATGATCTTCGTGGGCGTCACCGGCGCCCTGCGCAGCAACTTCGCCGCACCGGCCCCCGTCGCCGCCCGCTGGCGGGCGATGCACATGCTGGCCTATCCGGCCTGGTGCGCCGCACTGGTCCACGGCCTCTACGCGGGCCGCCAGGCGAAGCCGATCTTCACGATCCTCTACAGCCTGTCCCTGCTGGGCGTCATGGGCGCCCTCGCGCTGAGGTCCGCCCCGCGTCCCGTCAAGCGCAAGGTCGCCGACCGGCTCGTCGCCCTCCTGGGCAGCTCCGAGCGGCCCGGCATGGACGACCTGGAGGCGAGCCGCTCCCGGGTCGCCGAGTCCGGCCCCGGGGGTTTCGAGGGCCGGCGGCAGCCGAGGGCGCGCTCCGCCGAGGCCCCCGCCTCCGCACCGCTGTACCAGACCCCGATGGCCCCGGCCGGCGAGCCCGCCTCCGGGTTCGCCGCCGCCTACCGGGCGGTGCAGACCCCCGGCTCCCAGCAGCCGTTCGCGCCCGGGCCGACGACGCACATGGAGATGCCGATCGATCTGCAGGCCACGGAGGCGATGCCGCGCGTGGACGGCCCGTCCAGCACCTCGGGAAGCTGGCCGATCCCGTCGCCGCCGCCGGTCGGCGAGGCTCCGCCGTCGGCGTACGACCCGCTCCAGGACACCGGATACAACATCCCGGCCTATGGCAATCCGGGCACCGCCGGCTACGGCCGGAGTGACGTGTACGACACCGGTGAGACGAACGGCCGCTATGGGACGTACAACTCGAACGACACGTTCAACGGCGGTCCCGCCACCGAGACAAACCCCGGCGCCTCGTACGACGCACCGGGTTCGGGCGAACCCTGGAACATGCCTTCCGGAGGCTATAGGTGAACGAGGCCCTGCCCGACGTACCCGAAGTCCGCGTGGTCGGTCTTCCCGTGCTCACGTCGGGCTTCGACCTTGTGGAGCGGCTCGACCTGCCCATGCACCTCAAGGTGCACGGTCCGCTCGACCCGCTGGGCGGCGAACAGCTCGCCCAGCTCGCCGAGCGCATCAACCTCAAGGGGCGCGGCGGCGCCGGCTTCCCCTTCCACAAGAAGCTGCGCTCGGTCGCCGAGACGGCGATCAAACGGGGCGTACGGCCGGTCGTCGTCGTCAACGGCAGTGAGGACGAACCGGCCTGCCGCAAGGACACGGTGCTCATCAACCGTGCCCCGCACCTCATCCTGGACGGTGCGCTGCTGTGCGCCGAGGCTCTCGGCGCCCGCACGCTCGTGATCGGGGTCACCCGGGAGTCCACCCAGCGCTCCATGGAGGCCGCGCTCGCCGAGCGCGGTCTGAGCAACAGCCGCAGGTCGGCACTGCGCGCGTGGGTGCAGCGCAACCCGGTGCGCATGGTCACCGGCGCCGCCGCGTCGCTGATCCGCTCGGTCGACGGCGGCCCGGCGATCCCGCCCGGCCGCAAGATCAGCGCCTCGCAGAGCGGGGTCGGCGGGGCGCCCACACTGCTGTCGAACGCGGAGACGTTCGCCCAGCTCGCCATCGCCGCCCGGATCGGTCCCGAGCGCTACGGCAACACCGGCCTGTACGACGAGCCGGGCACCGTCATGCTGACGGTCTCCGGCGCGGTCGCCCGCCCGATGGTGATCGAGGTCCCCACGGGCGTGCCGCTGCGCTACGTGCTCCAGCTGGCCGGCGCCCCGCCGGTGCCGCAGGGTGTGCTCACCGGCGGCTACCACGGCAAGTGGATCGACGCGGCCACGGTCAACGAGGCCGTCGTCTCCCGCAACTCCCTGGACGCGGTGGGCGGCGCGATGGGCGCCGGCGCGATCCTGCCGATCACTCAGGACACCTGTCCGCTGGGCGAGTCGCTGCGGGTGGCCCAGTGGCTGGCGGAGGAGAGCGCCGGCCAGTGCGGCCCCTGCTACCTAGGACTGCCCGCGGCCGCGCGCGGCCTGGAGGACATCCTCAACGGAGGCGGGCCCGCCGCCCTGGAGGCGCTGAAGCAGGTCGCGAAGAACGTCAAGCGGCGCGGGGCGTGTTCGCACCCGGACGGCTCGGCGATGTTCCTGGAGTCGACCATCAAGGCGTTCACCGACGACCTGGCCGCCCACGTCCTCGGCAACGGCTGCGGACGGCCCGTGGAGGGCGTCCTGCCGCTCTTCGAGGGAGGCAGGGCCCCGACGGGCATCCCGGGCGGCGGAGAACCCGAGGAGGCCGGCAACAGCCGTCAGAAGATCTACGTCGACTGGACGCTGTGCCGGGGCCACGGACTGTGCGCCGACATCCTGCCGGAGGTCTTCGAACTGGGCGCGGACGGCTTCCCGACCGTGGCCCAGGCGCAGGTGCCGCGCTACGCGGAGGCCAAGGCGCTGCGCGCGGTGCGCCGCTGCCCGGCGCTGGCCCTGCGCATCGAGGAGGACACGCGCGGGCAGGCGCCGGCGCGCAACCTGCCCGTGCTGTCCCAGGGCCGCGGCCGCCGCGCCCTCGGACGCTGAGCGAACCGACGGCGGGTCACCCCTGCGCGGGTGACCCGCCGTCCCCCGCCACACCGGACGGACTCCGGGCGGACGCCGGGAACATGTGCCGTCGAACACGCCGAAGGCGGACCATCCGTGAGGATGGTCCGCCTTCGATTTCTGTGGAGCTAAGGAGAATTGAACTCCTGACCTCCTGCATGCCATGCAGGCGCTCTACCAACTGAGCTATAGCCCCTCGCGGTGTTCCGCCCGGTTCCCCCGGCGGCGATGCCAACATTACACGGTCACCGGGGTACACCACCAAATCGGTTTCCGGTCTGCCGCGGTACAGGCGCTAATGTCCCCTTTCGTGACCGTGATCGCGTTCTCCGGAGACCGGCGCCGGCTGCCGGTGGCCGTGGGCGCGTGCCTGCTGTCGTTCGCGGCGTTCTGGCTGGCCCAGCGGGCCGCGCACGTGACGATGGTCGACCTGCTGGTCTACCGGGCCGAGGGCGCCGCCGTCCGCGCGGGAGGCGACCTGTACGCGCTGCGGGCGACCACGGCACACCTGCCTCCCACCTATCCGCCGTTCGCGGCGCTGCTGTTCACGGCCCTGACCGTGCCGGGCACGACGGTCCTGCGCACGCTGGCGACGGCCGGGAACCTCGCGCTGCTGGTGGTGTTCGTACGGCTGTCGCTGAAACTCGTCGGCCACGCGCGCGTGGAGAGTGTCTGGTGGGTGGCCGCGGTGGCCGTGTGGTGCGAGCCGGTGTGGACGACCGTGCGCTACGGCCAGGTCAACCTGCTGCTGGCCGCCCTGGTGCTGGGGGACCTCGCGCGCGGGCCCGCCGGCCGGTGCGGCCGGTGGGCCGGGGCGGGGCTCGGGCTCGCCGCCGCGATCAAGCTGACGCCCGCGCTGTTCCCGGCGTTCCTGCTCGCCACGGGCGTCGCGGCCCGCGTGGGCGGGCGCGGGGGGCCGTGGCTGCGGCACGCGCGCGGGGCGGCCACGGCGTTCGCCGGGGCGACCCTGCTCGCGGCGGCGGCGCTGCCGTACGACTCGTGGCGGTACTGGACGGACATCGCGTTCCGGCCGGACCGGGCCGGGTATCCGGAGGCGACCGCCAACCAGGCCCTGCGCGGCGTTCTGGCGCGTCTGTCGCACACCCCGGACCCCGGGGCGCTCTGGCTCGCCGTCGTGGCAGTGGTGGCGGTCCTGGGCCTCGCCGTGGCGGTGGCGGCCGAGTTGCGGGACGCGCGGGCCTGGGCGGTGTGCGCCTGCGCGGTCACGGCGCTGCTGATCAGCCCGGTGTCGTGGACACATCACTGGGTGTGGTGCGTGCCCGTCGTGCTGCTGCTGTGGACACGCGGACGCCGGGCGGCCGCCGTGGGCACGGCACTGGTCTTCTGCTCGTACGTCCCCTGGTGGGTTCCGCACGGCACCGGGCGACCCGAACTGCGCCTGACCGGTCCGCAGTTGGCCCTGTCCGCACTCTACGCGGGAGCCGGTGCGCTGTTCCTCGTGCTCGCCCGGGCGTCGCTCCCGGCGTCCCGGCCGCGCTCCCTCGCGCGTCAGGCGGTGACGAAGGAGTAGAACCTCTTGAGCGTGCAGTGCTCCTCGAGCAGACGGCCGTAGATCGGCTCACCCTCCAGCTCACGGTAGGTCTCGATCGGGTCGCCTTTTATGATCAGCGCCCGCGCGCATTCCTCGCACCAGTACTGGTAGTCGGGATTGATCGGCTCCATGTCCCGGACGATGGGTGTACCGCTCCCGCACCAGTCGCACTTTCGCCTGTGTGCACCCATCGATCAGCTCCAGCTGTGGCCGCAGGCCGTGCACACGTAGGAAATCCCGCCGTTGTCGCCGAGAACCTGGGCCACGTGTGCGGAACCGCAGGAAGGGCAGCTGAGCCGGGTGGTCGTGTCCCGTATCAACGCCGCATCGAGGAGGTGGCCGACCTCCTCAAGGATGCTCGCAGGCATCGCTACTCCCTCCCGTCGGGCCGCGCCCCCTTCCGGCCGTTTGATTCTGCCACGGCCGGGCCAATACGGTCAGCGACGCCTCAGTACCAGTCCGGACACGGACCCCCCGGCGGCCGTCGCGACCAGGGCCGCACGCCCGCCGGGAACGCCTCCGCAGAGCTATACGCCGACGGGGCCCGAGTGACTCAAGCAAGGGCCGAGATCATCCGCCGGCGGAACGCAGAAGATCCCGTCCCCCTGAGGGAACGGGATCCTCTTCACCGATCTTCTGCCACTCGGGAGTGGCGATCAGTGGAGCTAAGGAGAATTGAACTCCTGACCTCCTGCATGCCATGCAGGCGCTCTACCAACTGAGCTATAGCCCCTGGCGTTCTTCCCGCTCGGCGGGGCGAACAAGAAGAACTTTAGCCTGCGACCTGCCGGAAAGTGAAATCCGGGTCCCCGGGCCCGGAACGGCGGGCTGTGGGCAGGCTCAGTCGTCGTCGCCGAGGACGGGCTCCGGGAGAGTGCCCGCGTTGTGCTCCAGCAGGCGCCAGCCGCGGGCGCCCTCGCCGAGCACGGACCAGCAGCAGTTCGAGAGACCGCCGAGGCTCTCCCAGTGCCGGGCCTCAAGGCCGAGCAGCCGGCCGATGGTGGTGCGGATGGTGCCGCCGTGGCTGACCACCACGAGGGTGCCGTCCTCGGGCAGCTTGTCGGCGTGCCGCAGCACGACGGGCGCGGCCCGGTCGGCGACCTCGGTCTCCAGTTCGCCGCCGCCGCGGCGGACCGCCTCGCCGCGCTTCCAGGCGGTGTACTCCTCGCCGTACCGGGCGAGGATCTCCTCGTGCGTCAGGCCCTGCCAGACGCCGGCGTAGGTCTCGCGCAGGCCCTCGTCACGGGTGACGGGCAGACCGGTCAGGGCGGCCAGCTCGGCGGCCGTGTCAGCGGCGCGCCGGAGGTCGGAGGAGACGATCGCGTCGGGCCGGAGGGAGGCGAGCAGCCGGGCGGCCCTGCGGGCCTGCCCGACGCCGGTCTCGGTCAGCTCGACGTCCGTGGTGCCCTGGAAGCGGCGCTCCACGTTCCACGCGGTCTGGCCGTGCCGCCACAGGATGATGCGGCGGCCGCGGTCCCTGCGGTCGCCCACCTCGCCGGTGGAGCTCATCACCACTCCCCGCCCGGCTCCTCGGCGGCCTCGGCGTCCCGCAGCCTGGCGTGCTCCTCGGCCTTGCCGCGGGTGGCCTCGGCGTCGGCGGGCAGCTTCAGCTCGGGGCAGTCCTTCCACAGCCGCTCCAGGGCGTAGAAGACGCGCTCCTCGCTGTGCTGGACGTGCACGACGATGTCGACGTAGTCGAGGAGGATCCAGCGGGACTCGCGGTCGCCCTCACGGCGTACCGGCTTGGCGCCCAGCTCCTTCAGGAGGCGCTCCTCGATCTCGTCGACGATCGCCCTGACCTGGCGGTCGTTCGGGGCCGAGGCCAGCAGGAATGCGTCCGTGATGGACAGCACGTCGCTGACGTCGTAGGCGATGACGTCGTGGGCGAGCTTGTCGGCCGCCGCCTGGGCGGCGGTGTTGATGAGCTCAAGGGAACGGTCTGTGGCGGTCACTACACGGCTTTCCGTCAAGGGGTCACTTGACACCAAGGGTCTCACGGACCGCCTGGGGCACCCCACGTGATTACCGCATCACCTGGGGCGCCCCGGCCGCTGTCAGGAGGAGGGCTTGTAGTCGCCGCCCAGGACGACCGAGACGTCGGCGCCGGAGGAGACGCCGCCCTTGGTCACGGCGGACGCGGGCAGCCCCAGTGTCTTGGCGACGTCGGAGGCGTTCGCCTTGTCGGCCGCGTCGGCGTAGAGCACCTTGGACGTGGTCCGTGTGCCGGAGGCGGTGCCGCCCTCGAGGAAGGTGAAGCCGCCGTTGAGGAGGACCACGCGGGCCTTCTCGGTGTCGTCCTTCACGCCGGTGGCGTTCTGGACGGAGACCCGGACCGCGGAACCCGCGTCGGGGCTCTTGGCGGTGCCGCCGAGGATGTCCTTCACCACGCTGTCGCTGGTGCGGGCGGTCAGCGTGCCGTCGGGCTGCACGGGCAGCAGGGCGGTGCGGTAGTCGCCGCCCTTGGCGAGGTCGGCGAGCCGGGCGAGGAAGCTGCCGAGGTCCTTGTCGGTCAGCGGCGGATCGAGGATCTGGGCGAGGGTCTGCACGGTGGTCGTGGCGGCCGCCGGGTCGGAGGAGAGCTTGCGCAGCACGCCCTGCATGACCTGCCCGAACCGCTCGAGCTGGGCGTTCTGGGCCTCGCCGGGGGCACGGTAGGTGGCGTAGGCGACGGCCATCTTGCCGCTGAGCGTCTGAGCCTTGCCCTGGTGGACGAGCGGCGCGGTGCCCTTCTTCTTGGCGGCCGGGTCGGGCACGTCGGCGTTGGTGTCCAGGTCGATGTTGCCGACCAGGTCGACGAGGTTCTGCAGGTAGGGGGTGTCCAGCCGCCAGCTGCCCTGGATGTCGGTGCCGAGGACCGTGTCGAGCTGGTCGCGGGTGCCGGAGGCGCCGTCGTCGTCGACCGACTTGGCGAGGGTCGTGGCGGTGCCGTCGTCGCCGGACACGGCCAGCGAGTTGGGCAGCAGGACGGTGGTGCCCTGCTTGGTGGTGGTGTTGTCCACCAGCAGCGCCGTGGAGGTGCCGCCCTTGCCCGTGTTGTGCAGGTGGACGACGATCACGTCGCGTTTCTGGGCGCTCACGGGTGTCGCCGTGCCCGTGCCCGAGCCGGACGAGGACAGACCGGGCAGCTTCCCGGCGTACCAGAGCCAGCCGACGCCGCCGACGGCGACGAGGGCGAGGACGACGATCAGGGCGACGACCCGCGCGCGTGCGCGGCGGCGGGCCTCCTCGCGGCGCTCGGTTCGGTTCTCGGTGAACTTCAGCCAGTCGATGACGTCCTCGGAGTCACCGTCGGGGTCCTCCACGAACGCGAACTGCTCGGTGCGGTAGTCCCGGTCTCGGTCCCCGTCCCCGGTTCCCCCAGGTCCCGCCGGCTCCCCCGGCCCCGCGTGGTCCTCCCCGTACTCGCCCGGGTGCTGCGCACGGTCGGCGGGACCGGCCTGCTGCGGGATGTACGCGGTCTGCTCGGCGCCCCGGGGCTGCTGCCGGCCGCCGGGGGCCGCCTGACCGTAGGGGTCGTAGGGGTCGTAGGGGGCTGCCGTGCGGTGCGTACCGGTGCCGTAGGGGTCGTAGGGGGTGCCGGAGCCGTAGGGGTCGTAGCCGGGCGCGGCGGCCGGCTGCTGACCGGTGTCGTACGGGTCGTAGGCCGAAGTCGGCCGCTGCCCGCCGCCCGTGGCGTACGGGTCGTAGCCGTAGCCCTGCTGGGCGTACGGGTCGTAGGGCTGCTGCTGCGGCGGCGCCTGCTGTGCCGGGATCTGGCGGTACACGGGCTGGCCGTGCTCGTCGTAGCCGACGAGTTCGTACGGTGCGGCGCCGTGGCCGGCGTCACCCGTGTCGTATCGGTCGTTCACCGGTGCCCCTCTCGGCTCACTCGCCGCGGTACAGCTCGCGCTTGTCGATGTAACGCACGACCCCGTCCGGCACCATGTACCAGATGGGGTCGCCCTTGGCGACTCTCGCACGGCAGTCCGTGGAGGAGATGGCCAGCGCCGGGACCTCGACGAGCGAGACGCCGCCCTCCGGCAGGCCCGGGTTCGTCAGCTGGTGTCCGGGTCTGGTGACGCCGATGAAGTGTGCGAGGGAGAACAGCTCCTCCGAGTCCCGCCACGTCAGCAGTTGGGCGAGGGCGTCGGCGCCGGTGATGAAGAAGAGGTCGGTGTCGGGGTTGAGGGCCCGCAGGTCGCGCAGGGTGTCCACGGTGTAGGTGGGGCCGCCGCGGTCGATGTCGATGCGGCTGACGGAGAACTGCGGGTTCTCGGCGGTGGCGATGACCGTCATGAGGTAGCGGTCCTCGGCCGGGGAGACACTGCGGTGCAACTTCTGCCACGGCTGACCGGTGGGCACGAACACCACCTCGTCCAGCTGGAACTGGGCCGCGACCTCGCTGGCCGCCACGAGGTGTCCGTGGTGGATCGGGTCGAACGTTCCGCCCATGACGCCGAGGCGGCGCTTGCCCGTGTGGGCGGGGCCGTTGCCCTGCCCGTACGCCGGAGCCTTCACCTGGTCGGCCTCCGGATCGGCGCTGCCGGCGGCGGTGGCGGTGTCGGCCGCGCGCGCGGCCGTCTCGTACGCCGGACCGGTAGGCATGTCCTGCTCTCCCATGCGTGCAGACCCTACCGGCCCGGCCTGAGGGCCCTGGCCGGGGATGGTGTCCGGGTCAGCGGTCGCGGTTGAAGCGGGTGGTGATCCACAGGAGCAGCAGCAGGATGAACAGGGCGCCCCCGCCGGTGAGGGCCGGATTGAGGCTGTCGTGGTTGCCGCCGTGCTCCTCGGCGATGGTGACCAACTGGGCGGCGGCGCGGTGGAAGCTCATCTTCGGCAGGACCAATCGCGTGTGGGCGGGATAAAGGTGTCGCCTCATCGTATGCGGCCGGTCCGCCTGCGATCACCCCGACTCCGCCACCGGTGCGCGGCCCGGTCCCGCGGGGCCGCCCCCGGGGAACCTTCCGCGCCGCTCAGTCGTCCTTCTGCTTGTACCCGCGGAGCAGGAACCAGGCGGTCAGTACACACCCGAGGATCATCACGACGATGACGATCCGGAGCAGATTTCCCGACCCGTGCTGTTGGACGGCGGCGGCGGCCTCGGTCAGCCGGACGGCTGCGGGACGGTGCTCCATGACGTGGACTCCTTCGGCTGTACTGCCCGTCCACGGTATCTCCGCCTAGGCTGGCCCCTGCCTCCGGGGCACGGACAGCGGGCACTCACACACGCACATGGGGGAAGACATGTCGGACGACGGCCGCGAGCGTACGGGGCACGAGCGTGTGCCGAGCAGGCAGCGCAGGCGCTTCCCGGGGATCTCCTCGCGTGCGTACGAGCACCCGGCCGACCGGTCGGCCCTGGTGGCGCTGCGCAGGCTCAGCGGTTTCGACACGGTGTTCAAGGCGCTCAGCGGGCTGCTGCCGGAGCGCAGCCTGAGACTGCTTTTCCTGTCCGACTCGGTGCGGGTCTCCGAGCGGCAGTTCTCCCACCTGCACACCATGCTGCTGGACGCCTGTTACATCCTGGACCTGGAGAAGGTCCCGCCGATGTACGTCACGCAGGACCCGCAGCCGAACGCGATGTGCATCGGGCTGGACGAGCCGATCATCGTGGTCACCACGGGGCTGGTCGAGCTGCTCGACGAGGAGGAGATGCGGGCGGTCGTCGGGCACGAGGTGGGGCACGCCCTGTCCGGGCACTCGGTGTACCGCACGGTCCTGCTGTTCCTGACGACGCTGGCGCTGAAGGTGGCCTGGATCCCGCTGGGGAATCTGGCGATCATGGCGATCGTGACCGCGCTGCGGGAATGGTTCCGCAAGTCGGAGCTGTCCGCCGACCGGGCGGGGCTGCTGGTGGGGCAGGACCTGCGGGCCTCGATGCGCGGCCTGATGAAGATGGCGGGCGGCAACCACCTGCACGAGATGAACGTGGACGCGTTCCTGGAGCAGGCCGAGGAGTACGAGGCCGGCGGCGATCTGCGCGACTCCGTGCTGAAGATCCTGAACGTGCTGCCCCGCTCACACCCCTTCGCCACCGTCCGGGCGGCCGAGCTGAAGAGGTGGGCCGAGTCGCGGGACCACCAGCGGATCATGGACGGGCACTACCCGCGGCGCAGCGAGGACAAGGACACCTCGGTCGGCGACTCGTTCCGCGAGTCCGCGGCGAGCTACGCCGGGGACGTGAAGAGTTCCAAGGACCCGCTGATGAAGCTGGTGACGGATCTCGCGGGCGGGGCCGGTGATCTGGGCGGCCGGGTCAGGCGCGGCTTCGACGGCTTCCGGAGCGCCCCGCCGTCCGAGGAGGACCCGCGGGGCGAGGACTCACGGGGCAAGGACTCACGGGGCGGGGAGGAGCCGTGGGACGGAGAGGGGCCGCGGGACACCCGGCCCTCCTCCTGACCGACGCACCCGGCACAGCACACCTGGCGCACCGGGCGCACCGGGCGCTCAGACCTTCGGCTGGGCCCCGGCGGACAGCGTGCCGCACAGGGCCGTGGTGCTGTCGGTCGCGAAGGGGTCGGTGCCAGCCGGGCCGCCCGCCCGGGCGGTCTGGCCGGACAGCAGGGGACGCAGGTAGGAGGTGGCGTCCTCGGCGCAGGACATGGGGCCCGCCTGGGCGGAGGAGGCGACCACCTGGAGTTCGCCCAGGCGCAGGTCGTCACGGTCGAAGCGGAAGGTCAGGTCGCGGCGGACGGTGAACAGGGACACGGAGGCCGTGGCGGCCGCGCCCGCCGGGCGCAGGGCGTAGACGAAGATCGTGTGGGCGCCGACCTCCAGGGTGGCGGAGTCGGCCTCGGTGGCCTCCAGGGTGCCCTGGACGCGGATCCTGTCGTCGGCCAGCCGCACGCGGGAAGGGTCGAGGCGGACCAGCCAGCCGGTGGGCGCGTGCCGGCCGTCCGCCGCCGGGTGGTCGAAGCTCTGCTCGAACTGGCCCAGCTGGTCGGAGTCGAGCAGTGACCGGGCCGGGCGGACCTGGCGGCCGGTGAGCACGCCGGGGTCGAGCGAGCTGCGGACGAGGTAGTTCCGGGCGGTGCTCAGGGCGGCCGTGACCTGGCTGTCGGAGAAGTGCGCGGTGCTGCGGGTGGCGGGCAGCGGGATCCCGGTGGCGCCGACCTCGAACTGTGCGGCGGGGCTGTGCGCGTACAGGTACTCGGCGTCGGCGGCGCCGGGCACCTTGCCCTGCGGGACGAGGGGTATGACGGTCATCCGCAGGGCCTCGACGGGGCGCCGGGTGGCCGGGGAGCTGTACGGGTGGCGGACGCCCATGTATATCGCGGTGCCGAAGGCGACGGCGATCAGCACGGCGAGGATCAGGATCTGCCGGGTCAGCCCCCGGCGCAGGTGCGTACGGCGGCGTACGGCGGGCGCGTGGTCGGCCATGCGCTCCTGGGCCGAGTACTCCTGGATACGGGCAGCGCGGACGAACGACTCGTCGAAGACGACGGATCGGTATTCGTCCTCCGCACCGCCGGGGCCGCCCTCGGGTGTCCCCTCCGG
Source organism: Streptomyces sp. IBSBF 3136 (assembly GCF_036815105.1). NCBI lineage: Bacteria > Bacillati > Actinomycetota > Actinomycetes > Kitasatosporales > Streptomycetaceae > Streptomyces > Streptomyces sp. IBSBF 3136. The sequence goes on along the minus strand of NZ_JAJSZC010000033.1, from coordinate 31,256 downwards.
TGGGTCTCCAGGCCCGCCCATACCTTCAGGGTAGGTCTCACGAGCCTCGGGTAAACGCCCGGCCGCACGACAACTTCTGACAGGTTCTCACCACATCCGTGAGCGCCTGTTCAGGGTGATCGCGGGACCGCGGAGACCGCCGGCTGGGCGGTGTCGGCGGAGGCGGAGGGGGGTGAGGCCGCGCCCTGTTCCAGGCCGGTCGAGGCGGGCGAGGGCACCCGGTCGCGGGTGTTCGAGGAGGCACCGCGGTAGACCGCGGCGAAGGCCAGCGCGACCATGCCGACGCCCATCACCAGGGCGAGCAGCCAGGCGACGGGCCGGTGCCAGCGGACCTGCTTGCCGTAGGGGCCGAAGGCACCGGGCCGGTCGTCGAGCGGATGGGTGTCGTCGAACTCGTCGCCTCGATCATGACCGAGATCGGTCGCCTCGGGACCGTATCCGTCGTCGTAGCGCTCGCCTCTGGCGTGGGCCCGCCGGGCCTCCGCCTCGGAGGCCTCGGCTCTGGCCTGCGCGGCGGCCAGGAGGCGCTCGACGGCGGTCGGCTCGTGCACCACGGCCGCCCGTACGAAGGCCTCGTCGAAGACCACGGAGGCGAACTCTTCGTCCGACACCCCGTGGTCGTGGTCGTCGTCGGGGTCCCAGCCGTCGGAAAACGGCGTGCCCCCCACGTCCTCCGGCACGGATCCAGAGTAGACCTGGGGGGTCAATTTGGGCAGACGGTATGGAAATTCATCCGGCTGCTGAGACACCTTCGCGCCGGTCGGTCAGCGGCGCACGTGACCGTCGCCGGTGACGATGTACTTCGTGCTGGTCAGCTCCGGAAGGCCCATGGGGCCGCGGGCGTGCAGCTTCTGGGTGGAGATGCCGATCTCGGCGCCGAAGCCGAACTGGCCGCCGTCGGTGAAGCGGGTGGAGGCGTTCACGGCGACGGTGGTGGAGTCGACCAGCTGGGTGAAGCGGCGGGCCGCCTGCTGGGAGGTGGTGACGATGGCCTCGGTGTGGCCGGAGGTCCACAGCCGGATGTGCTCGACGGCCTTGTCGAGGGAGTCCACGACGGCGGCGGCGATGTCGTGGGACAGGTACTCCGTCTCCCAGTCCTCCGGGGTGGCCTCGACGACGGTGGCCTTGGAGCCCTCGGCGAAGGCCAGCACCCGCTCGTCGGCGTGCACGGTGACCCCGGCCCCGGCGAGGGCGTCGAGGGCGCGCGGCAGGAACGCGGGGGCGATGTCCTGGTGCACCAGGAGGGTCTCGGCGGCGTTGCAGACGCTGACCCGCTGGGCCTTGGAGTTGATCAGGATGTCGATCGCCATGTCGATGTCGGCCTGGGCGTCGACGTAGACGTGGCAGTTGCCGGTGCCGGTCTCGATGACGGGCACGGTGGACTCGCTGACCACGGTCCGGATCAGGGAGGCGCCGCCGCGCGGGATCAGCACGTCGACGAGCCCGCGGGCGCGCATCAGCTCGCGCACGGACTCGCGGCTCTCGCCGGGCACGAGCTGGACGGCGTCGGCGGGCAGCCCGGCGCCGCCGACGGCGTCCCGGACGACCCGGACCAGGGCGGTGTTGGAGGCGTAGGCGGAGGCGGAGCCGCGCAGCAGGACGGCGTTGCCGGACTTCAGGCAGAGGGCGGCGGCGTCGACGGTGACGTTGGGGCGGGCCTCGTAGACGATGCCGACCACGCCGAGCGGCACGCGGACCTGGCGCAGGTCGATGCCGTTGGGCAGGGTGGAGCCGCGGACGACCTCGCCGACGGGGTCGGGCAGCTTCGCGACGTCGCGGACGTCGGAGGCGATGGCGCGGACCCGCTCGGGAGTGAGGGTGAGCCGGTCGACGATGGCCTCGCTGGTGCCGTTCTCCCGGGCCTTGGCGACGTCCTCGGCGTTGGCCTCGACGATCTCGCCGGTCCGGACCTCCAGGGCGTCGGCCACGGCGAGCAGCGCGTCGTCCTTGGCGGCGCGCGGGAGCGGCGCGAGGTCGGCGGCGGCGGCCCTGGCCCGGTAGGCGGCCTGGGTGACCGGGGACATGGAGTCGTACGGCGAGAGCGTGGTCATGGGGGAAGGGTAGTGCGCGGCCCGGCGCCGTTCAGCCGTCGTCCCACACCGCGAGACGGGTGAAAAGGGACGCCCGGGGCCCCCGGGCCGGGCCCGGGGCGGGGCGTCAGAAGGGGTGGACGCCGACCGGTGTCGCGGGGGCGGGTCCGTATCCCTCGGCGATCCGCTGGTGGTAGGTCTCCCGGTCGATGACCTCCAGGCCGACGATCTCCCAGGCCGGCAGCCCGGCGGTCTGCCGGTGCTCGCCCCACAGGCGCAGGGCGACGGCGGCCGCGTCGTGCAGGTCGCGGGCCTCCTCCCAGTACCGGATCTCGGCGTGGTCGCTCGCGTATCTGCTGGTCAGCAGGAAGGGGTGGTCGTGGGCGAGCTGTTCGAGGGCGCGTCGCAGGTCCGGCAGCGGGACCTTGTCACCGGAGACGCTGAGGGTGACGTGCCACAGGCGGGGCAGGTCCTTGGGCTCCTCGTAGTCCTGGTAGGTGTCCCCGGGCGCGACGCTCGTCAGAGCACCGCGGGACGCCGCCCCAGGGCGCACTCGTCTCACGACGTCCTCCTTCACGGTATGCCCCTCGACGGAACCTGTCGGAACCTGTCCCTTCGACTGCCTCTGAGACAAAGTTGAGCAGGCCGCAGGGCTCCGCGTGGCGGTTTTACGGAACGTCCCCCAGCGGGGTCGGTCCTTACGTCCCCTTTTACCGGCGGTTTTACGACTGTTACGAGTGCAGCAGCACCAGGTCGTCCCTGTGTACGACCTCGCGTTCGTACGCGGGGCCCAGCTCGCGCGCCAGCTCCCGGGTGGAGCGGCCGATCAGCTGGGGGATCTCCTTGGCGTCGAAGTTGACGAGGCCGCGGGCGACCGCGTGCCCGCTGCCGTCGCGCAGCTCCACCGGGTCCCCGGCGCTGAACTCGCCCTCGACGGCGGCGATCCCGGCGGGCAGCAGGGACGTGCGCCGCTCGACGACCGCGCGGACGGCGCCGTCGTCGAGGGTGAGGGAGCCCTGCGGGGTGGAGGCGTGCTGCAACCACAGCAGCCGGTCCGCCGAGCGCTTGCCGGTGGGGTGGAAGTAGGTGCCGGTGTCGCGGCCGGCCAGGGCCTCCGCCGCGTGGACGGCGCTGGTCAGCACCACCGGGATGCCGGCGGCGGCGGCGATCCGGGCGGCCTCGACCTTGGTGACCATGCCGCCGGTGCCGACGCCGGCCTTGCCCGCGCTGCCGATCTCGACCTCGGCGAGGTCCGCGGGTCCGCGCACCTCGGCTATCCGCGAGGTGCCGGGCCTGCTGGGGTCGCCGTCGTAGACGCCGTCGACGTCGGAGAGGAGCACGAGCAGGTCGGCGTGGACGAGGTGGGCGACGAGCGCGGCGAGGCGGTCGTTGTCGCCGAAGCGGATCTCGTCGGTGGCGACGGTGTCGTTCTCGTTGACGATCGGGAAGGCACCCATGGCCAGCAGCTTGTCCAGCGTGCGGGAGGCGTTGCGGTGGTGGGCGCGGCGGCTCATGTCGTCGCTGGTGAGCAGGACCTGGCCGACGCGAACGCCGTAGCGGGCGAAGGAGGCGGTGTAGCGGGCGACGAGCAGGCCCTGGCCGACGCTGGCGGCGGCCTGCTGGCGGGCCAGGTCCCTGGGGCGGCGGCGCAGGCCGAGCGGGGCCAGGCCGGCGGCGATCGCTCCGGAGGAGACGAGGACGACCTCCCGCTCCCCGCCGCTGCGGCTCTTGGCCAGGACGTCGACCAGTGCGTCGACGCGGTCGGCGTCCAGGCCGCCGGCGGCGGTGGTCAGCGACGAGGAGCCCACCTTGACGACGATCCTGCGGGCCTCGCCCACGGCCTGCCTTGCGCTTGCCACCTTGCCTGCTGTCCCCTCGCGCGGTTCCGGCTGCCTGTGCGGCAATCTACGCGAAGGGGGCCGGGGGGTGCGCACCGGTCCAGCCTCCGGACGGCCGCTCCGTAGCCGTTCGATCACGGCGTGCGTATGGCAAAAAGGTTGTGTTGGTTGGTTATAGAAATTAAAGCCTGATCAAACATAACGTGAAGATCGTGTCTCCTACCGTTCCCCCCGCGAAGCGCATTCTGCTCAGATCCGGCAAGAGCCCCTACGACGTCTACACCGTGGAGGAGGCTCTCCACCAGGACGTGATGGCCACCAACGCGGGCAACCTGATCTTCCAGGACGCGGCTCACAAGATCCTGGAGACACCGGGCACCGAGGTCGTCTCCAACGGCGGGCGCACCGAGGTGGCGGCCGCCGCGCGGATCAACGCGGAGTTCGACGCGTTCGTCGTGCCGCTCGCCAACGCCTTCCGGCCCTCGTTCGAGAATGCCCTGAAGCGCCTCACCCGGCTGATCACACGGCTGAGGATCCCGGTCGTGGTGCTCGGCGTCGGCGCGCAGACCGGGGTGAGCTACGACCCGGCGCGGCTGCGGCAGATCGAGCCGACGGTGCGCGCGTTCTGCTCGGCGGTGCTGGAGCGCAGCGCCTCGATCGGGGTGCGCGGCGAGTTCACCGAGCAGTACCTGCGGGACATGGGCTTCCGTGACGTGGAGGTGATCGGCTGCCCGTCGCTGTTCCTGTACGGCAGCACCCTCGACGTCCGCAAGCGGGTGCCCGGGGTGACCGCCGAGTCGCGGATCGCGATCAACGGCTCGCACAGCGCGGTGAAGAAGCAGGGCCTCGGCCGGATCATCAGCCGCGCCCACGAGCGCTACCCGCACCTGCGCTTCGTGGGACAGAACCTCAGCGACGCGCGACAGCTGCACTGGCGGGACCTCAGCGACCCGAACGCCCTGGTGACGGCGATGCCGACGCACCCGGACCACCCGATGTACCGGGAGGACAAGGTCCGTGTGTACGTCGACCCGGTCACCTGGATCGACGAGCTGCGGCCCTTCGACTTCTCCTTCGGCTCGCGCATCCACGGCAACATCGCGGCGCTGCTCGCGGGCACGCCGGCGACGGTGCTGTGCGGGGACTCGCGCACGCTGGAGCTGTGCCGGTACTTCGAGATCCCGCACCAGCGGCTGGACAAGGTCGTCAAGGACCCGGAGGCGGCGGACCCCGCCCGGCTGTACGAGCAGGCCGACCTCAGCGGACTGACCGGCAACCACCGCGAGCGTTTCGACCGGTTCGTCGGGTTCCTCGACAAGAACGGACTGCGGAACACCTTCACGCACGGCGACGGCGGTGCGGCCTTCGAGGAACGGATGGCGTCGCTGTCGTTCCCGCCCGGGGTGCGCCCCTGGAACGACGTCGACCTCGCGTCGCTCAGCAGCCGGTTCGGCTGGCTGCACACCCGGGTCAGCGAACTGAGCGATGAAAACACCCAGTTGAGGCGGGAGCTGGCGCGGACCAGGAAGGCGCAGGGCGCGGTGCCCGCCCCCGCGGCCTCCGTCTACCGGCGGGCCCGCCGGGTGGTGGGCCGGGCGCTGCAGTCGGGCCGTCAGTAGCCGCGGCGGGCACCGCCGTCAGGCCGCCGCCGTTCCGACGCCCGCGCTGGGCAGCATCCGCCGGACCTTGCGCAGCGCACGGCGCAGGAAGGAGTTGGCGGCGGCCTCCCGGTAGCCGTCGAAGGCGCGGGCCTCACGGGGTTCGGCGAGGTAGACGTGGTCGGGGATTCCGGCCGCCGACCTGAAGTGCGGGTAGACGAGGTACACACGGGTTCCGCGCCGCTCCAGGACGGCCGCGGCCTGCTTCTTCGCCTTCACGAACTCCACGACGTCCAGCAGCAGGTCCGGGCGCTGCTGGTGGACCAGGTGCAGCCGCAGCCGCTCGTGCACCTTGAGCCGGCGGGCCACCTCGGGCGTCCAGTAGGCGTCCATCAGCGGCTTGGCCAGTTCGAGCTTGTGCCGGCGGACGTCCTCTCCGTCCTTGAGGAACTTCGGCCCGAACTGCGGCAGCAGGGTGATGAGGAAGGGCCGGACCATGAGGCTGTCGCGCCTGGCGCCCGCCGGGACCATGTCGGCGATCAGCCGCATCAGGGCGCGCGCGGAGTCGAAGCGGAGCGTGTAGCCGCCGCTCTTCGTCACGTGCTTGCCGTCCTCACGGCCCACCAGGTAGTAGCAGGTGTAGTCGGCGAGCACGGAGACGCCGTCGGCCCGCAGGTACGCCTCCATGGTGAAGAGCGCGTCCTCGCCGGTCCACAGGGACTCGTCGAAGCGCATGCCGTGCCGGTCCAGCAGGGCGCGGCGGAAGAGTTTCTGCGCGCTCAGCGTGAACTTGATGTTGGAGGAGTGGACGTCGGTCCGGTCGAGCGACCGGCCCCACATCGACTTCGGCGCGATGCGGTTGATGCCTTCGACCCGGCCGAGGACGACGTCGGTGCCGTTGCGGTCGGCCATGGCGACCATGCGCTCCAGGGCCTCGGAGCCGAGCCGGTCGTCGGCGTCGAGGAAGAAGACGTAGCGTCCGGCCGCCTTGTCGAGGCCGACGTTGCGCGGGCCGCTGGGTCCGCCGGAGTTGTCCTGCCGGATGACGGTGACCGGCATGGGGGCGCGGGCCGCGAACTCCTCCAGGTACTCCCCCGTGCCGTCCGTGGAGCCGTCGTCGACGGCGATGACCTCCATGCGGGCCGGGTCGATGGTCTGGGCCTCGACGGACGCCAGGCACTCGACCAGGTAGGGCATCGCCTCGTACGCCCCGATGATCACGCTGACATCAGGCTGCGTCTCGACGGTCACGTTTCCCCCTTGTCACCCTTGTCAACGGTACATTCCACCCGTATCTGCTCAATCTCGCCTTGTTAGACGGGTCCCCCGTTGAGGCGGTTGCCTGACGCCCGATGAGGAGTGGTGTACGTCACAGCTGGACAGGGGGCCGCGGGTTCTCGCTGCCGATGCCACCCGCCGGTGCCACCGGACAGTACGCACGGCCTGTAAGAGTTGCTCAGCCCCGGGCCACCGCCGCGGTAAGAGGGCACGGTAAGAAATCTGAACGCCCGCGGGTACGCGGAAAAGGGCCGGCCCCCGGGATCTCTCCCGGGGGCCGGCCCTGTCGCTGCGGGCGGGTGTCCGTGTCAGCCGGCGGCCACGCCGTCCGTCTCACCGGTGGACGCGCCCCGCTGGCCCGGCAGCGCGTTGGTCAGTTCGGCCGCCTCGGCGGGGTCGGCGTTGGCCGCGCCCGTCCGGGACTCCTGGCCCACGTTGCGGGCCTCGGCCTTCATGCCCAGGTGGGCGACCGCGGCGTTGAACTGGTCGATGGAGGCCGGCTCGTCCGGGCCCAGCAGGTAGCGCTTGAGCTCGCCGCGGTCCTCGGCCAGCGGGTCGCGGGACGGGTCGCGCACGGCGTCCAGCAGCTCGCCCAGCTCGGCGGCGCTGTTGGACAGGATGGTCGCGGCGCGCACCGCGGTGTTCTGCCGCTTGAACTCCTCCACGCCGAGTTCGGCGGAGTCGGTGACCGCGTACGGCTTGCCGCTCGCGATGAAGTCGGAGACCACGGAGGAGATGTCGGAGACCATGCCGTCCGAGACGTTGAAGCAGTCGTACAGGCGCGGCTCGGCGCCCGTGATCACCCGGTGCTCGTACGAGGGGAAGGAGCGCCAGTAGGCGTCGTTCCACTCGGCGCGCAGCCGGGCGATCTCCTCGTGCCGCTGGACGTCGACGATGCCGTCACGGGTGACCTGGGCCTCGTCGCCCTTGTCGCCGCCGGCCGGGGCCAGCTCGGCGAGACGGGCCTCGACGCGGTCCAGCTCGGCCCTGGCCGCGGTCTGGGCGGCGGTGTCGGCGCCGAAGCGGGCGTCCGCGGCACGCTCGGCGGCGGCCTTCTCGACCAGGGCGGTGATGCGCCGGTGCGCGGCGCCGGCCTCGGCGCTGACGGTGCCGGTGAAGGGGTGCGGCTTGTACAGGACACGGACCGGCGGGTCGGCCTCGACCAGCTTCCGCACGATGTTCTCGCCGGCCAGGACGATCGAGGTGTTGCCGGGGTTGCCGTCCCAGCCCTCCCAGGTCGGTGCGTAGAGCACGGTCGGGACGCGTCCGTCGGGCACGCCCTGCCGGCCCTGGATGGGCGCGAGCTGCGGGCGGCCGACCTCGACGATGTCGTCGTCGCGGACCCCGACGTCGGCGATGGCGTAGCGGTCGCGGCCCGCGCGGCCGGCCGTCCACACCTCGTCGTACACCTTGCTGTACGGGTTGACGCTGGCCAGCTTGTCGCTGTCGCCGTGGCCGATGAAGACGTGCTTCATGGTGGGCACGCGCAGCAGGTGGATGTTCTTGCCGACGTTGGCCGCGTACAGGGCGACGCGCACGGTCGACAGGTCCATGTTCATCAGGTGCACCCCTCCGGGCACGCAGACGACGGGGACCGTGGTGGGCGCGAGGTTGTTCAGGATGGCGCGCTCGCGCAGGAGGATCAGCGGCCGGGTGTCCAGCTGCTCCATCGTCTCCAGCCACATGTTGACCTGGTACGCGGAGTCCTTGGAGCCGGAGAAGTACAGGACCGTCTCCGGCTTGTAGCCGGCCAGCCAGTCGTCGACGGCGGCCAGCACGGCCTCGGCCCTCGGCGGGATCTTCGCGGCGCGCACGTACGGCACGAGCCCGGCGACGTAGAGGCAGCCCAGGGCGATGGTGAGGCCGATGCCCACGAACCCGACGGCGGAGTCGTCGAGCGCCGCCGAGACCAGGATGCCGACGACCGCGAACAGGTCGAGGTGCAGGATCTTCTCCGCGGAGCGGTGCAGCAGCACGCGCGGCGGGGCGTCCGGGATGCGGATGCGGGACTTGAGGTCGATGTTGCGGGTGGCGACCGGCATCCGGCGGCGGTTGCGGATCAGGGTGACCAGGGCGCCGTGCGGGGCCTGGAGACCGTAGAAGGCGATGAAGCAGGCGACCGCGCCGTAGAAGATCAGGTTGTCCGCGAGGGACAGCCGGGCCAGCAGCAGGATCAGCAGCAGCTGCCGGATCAGGAACCGGATCGACAGGCCCGCCCGGACCTTGCTGAGGCGGTTGATCAGATAGCTGTTCCTGCGGTGGAGATAGTGGTCCGCCAGGTACGTCACGGCGGCCGCGGCCGCGAAGGCGGGAACGCTCGGGACGAGCGCGGCCAGCATGAGCACCGGGAAGCCCAGGATCATGAGGGCCGCCGCGGCCAGCTCGGCCGCGCTGCCCACCCGGGCGACGCGAATAGCGGTGGATATCACGGAGAAACCTGCTCTGGGAGGGGGAGTGCCGGTTTTGTTCAGAATTGCCAGGGCGTGGGGGAATTGGTAATTCGCGACTACGGATTCAGGCCCCTGCGGATACCCGTTGCACGAGTACTCGTAGAGGCCTGAATTCCGCGAAGCTAATTAAGCCGATTATTACACGCCATCCTGACGGTCCAGGACGGAGGCGAGGGCCTGCTCGAAGCCGGAGGCCTTGGCGGCACCGGCCGTCGGGTCCTGCTGGCGGACGTCGATGACGTGACCGGTCAGCTCCGACAGCAGCACGTCGAGGGAGGTGCGGGCGACGGCCTCGGAGGAGAGCAGGGAGCCCGACGGCTCCTGGCCGAAGGCCTTGGTGCGCATCGGGGTCGCGGTGCGCTCGGGGTTGATGCAGTTGACCCGGATGCCCTCGGCGGCCCACTCGTCGGACAGCGCCTGAGTGAGGTTCACCATGGCGGCCTTGGTGGAGGAGTAGAGGCTGTACTCGGCGCGGCCGCGGGTGTAGCTGCTGGAGGTGTAGAGCAGCAGCTGGCCCTTGGACTCGGCCAGGTACTTGTAGGAGGACCGGGCGATCTGCACCGGGGCCAGGTAGTTGACCTTCAGCGCCTCCTCGATGGTGGCGTTGTCGGTCTCGGCGAGCTTGCCTATGCGCAGCACGCCCGCGGTGTTGACGACGTAGTCGATCCGGCCGGTCTCCGCGTACGCCTTGGACAGCGCGTCGTCGACCTCCTCCGGGTTCTCCACGTGGGTGCCGGTGGTGGAGCGGCCCAGCGCGTAGACCGTGGCGCCGTAGGACCCGGCGAGTTCGGCGATGTCCTTGCCGATGCCGTACGAGCCGCCGAAGACCACGACGGTCTTGCCGGTGAGCAGTTCGCGGTAGTCCTCGTCGCCGTTCTGCTCGGGGGCGGCGGTGGAGGCGAGCTGGAAGAGCTTGTCGGCGATGAAGACGTCGACCGGCTGGGTCACCTTCATGTTGTACTCGTCACCCGCGACGACGTGGATCGGCACGTCCGGCAGGTACTTGAGCACGACCGAGCAGTCGTCCGTGGCCTGGAAGTTGGGGTCGCCCGCGGCCACCTCGTAGGCGCGGCGGATGGTGGACAGCTTGAAGGCCTGCGGGGTCTGGCCGCGGCGCAGCCGGGAGCGGTCCGGGATCTCGGTGATGAACTCGCCGTCCTCGCCGTGCGTGCGCGTGACGATGATGGTGTCCGCGGACGGGATGGCGACGTCCACCGCCTGGTAGCGCTCCAGCGCGGTCACGCAGTCGTCGATGACGCGCTGCGAGAGCAGGGGGCGAACGGCGTCGTGGAAGAGGACGTTGAGGTCCTCGCCCTCGGCCAGGCCCTCGCGGAGGGCCGAGATGGCGCGCTCGGTGGTCTCGTTCCGCGTCGAGCCGCCCTCGATGATCTTCTTGACCTTGGTGAACCCGGCCTTGGCGACGATCTTCTCGATGTCCGGCACATAGCCCGGCGCCATCAGCACGATGATGTCGTCGATCGAGTCGGCGTTCTCGAAGGTGGTCAGAGTGTGCTCGATGACTGCCTTGCCGGCGATCTTCAGCAGCTGCTTGGGGATCGACAGACCCACCCGCTGACCGGTGCCACCGGCCAGGATCACTGCGGTGGTTCGGGGCTTGGCTATGTGCTGTGACACAGGCTGACCTACCTTGGGGCGACAGGGAACCGTGAAATGGTCCCACTTCGGGTAAGCGCAGTGCAAGGTGAGTGACGTCCCTTGCATACGTGAGCGCCACCTGTCATTCACCTTGCACACCTGCCCCTTGGGCAGTGGGTTCCCTGAACGACCGTGAAATGGCTGTGAGTAAGTCCACAGGCGTTGGGTGCTCGGTGCCCGGGTGCCACGCCAGGGGTGTTGCGGCCTGCGGTGAGCGGTCCCGGCGGCGGCCCGCGTCCGCCGGGCGCCCATTGCCGGGAAATTCGCCCCGGCGATTGCCCGTTTTACGAGCCGCTACTCACAAAGCGGCCCGATTCACGGCGGGCCGGAAACACGAGAGCGGCCCGGAAGTGCATTAGCACCCGGGCCGCTCACCGTTTTCACACCTGATTCACGCAGTCACGCCGGCTCTTACTGGAACGGGTCGAAGTCGCCGAACTCGTTCAGCGCCTCGTCCCGCTCGGCCTGCTTGTCGCGCCGGCGCTGGGTCGCGGGCCGGGGCTCGTCGAAGCGGTGGTCCTCGCCACGGCGGCCGAGCATCTCCGCGCCCGCCATGACCGTCGGCTCCCAGTCGAAGACGACCGCGTTCTCCTCGGGTCCGATGGCGACGCCGTCGCCGTTGCGGGCGCCCGCCTTCATCAGCTGCTCCTCGACCCCGAGGCGGTTGAGGCGGTCGGCGAGGTAGCCGACGGCCTCGTCGTTGTTGAAGTCCGTCTGCCGCACCCAGCGCTCCGGCTTCTCGCCGCGCACCCGGAACAGCGGCTCGCCGCCGATCTCCTCGCGGGTGACCGTGAAGCCCGTGTCGTCCACGGCCTTGGGCCGGATGACGATGCGCGTCGCCTCCTCCTTGGGCTTCGCGGCGCGCGCGTTCGCGACCAGCTCACCGAGGGCGAAGGTCAACTCCCGCAGTCCGATGTGGGCCACCGCCGACACCTCGAAGACGCGGTAGCCGCGGGCCTCCAGGTCGGGGCGGACCATCTCGGCGAGGTCCTTGCCGTCCGGCACGTCGACCTTGTTCAGGACCACCATCCGGGGCCGGTTGTCCAGGCCGCCGTACTGCCGCAGCTCCTCCTCGATGATGTCGAGGTCGGAGACCGGGTCGCGCTCGGACTCCAGGGTCGCCGTGTCCAGCACGTGCACCAGCACGCTGCACCGCTCCACGTGCCGCAGGAACTCCAGGCCGAGGCCCCGGCCCTGGCTGGCGCCGGGGATCAGACCGGGCACGTCGGCGATGGTGTAGACGGTCGAACCGGCGGTCACCACACCCAGGTTGGGGACCAGGGTGGTGAACGGGTAGTCGGCGATCTTCGGCTTGGCCGCGCTGAGCACGGAGATCAGCGAGGACTTGCCGGCGCTCGGATAACCCACCAGGGCCACGTCGGCGACGGTCTTCAGCTCCAGGACGACGTCCTGGAGGTCACCGGGCACGCCGAGCAGCGCGAAGCCGGGCGCCTTGCGGCGGGCGCTCGCCAGCGCCGCGTTGCCGAGGCCGCCCCGGCCGCCCTGCGCGGCGATGTACGAGGTGCCGTGGCCGACCAGGTCGGCGAGCACGTTGCCCGCCTTGTCCAGGACGACCGTGCCGTCCGGCACCGGCAGGACGAGGTCCTGGCCGTCCTTGCCGGAGCGGTTGCCGCCCTCGCCGGGCTTGCCGTTGGTGGCCTTGCGGTGCGGGGAGTGGTGGTAGTCCAGCAGCGTGGTGACCGACTGGTCCACGGTCAGGATGACGTCACCGCCACGGCCGCCGTTGCCGCCGTCCGGGCCGCCGAGCGGCTTGAACTTCTCACGGTGGACGGAGGCACAGCCGTGGCCCCCGTTACCCGCGGCGACGTGCAGCTCGACGCGGTCCACGAAGGTGGTCATGGTTCAGTGCCTCCAGGAAGTACGGGTATGTCTAGGTGTCAACAACCGAAAGGCGGACCCGCCTTCCCGACCGGGAAGTGAGGTCCGCCTCACGAAAGCGTTCGGTGCCGAATCAGCTGATTCAGGCGACCGGAACGATGTTCACGACCTTGCGGCCGCGGTGGGTGCCGAACTCCACCGCACCCGGCTGCAGCGCGAACAGCGTGTCGTCGCCGCCACGGCCGACGCCGGCGCCCGGGTGGAAGTGGGTACCGCGCTGGCGGACCAGGATCTCACCCGCGTTGACGACCTGACCGCCGAAGCGCTTCACGCCGAGCCGCTGGGCGTTGGAGTCGCGACCGTTCCGGGTGGACGATGCGCCCTTCTTGTGTGCCATCTGTTCTCAGTCCCTTACTTCGCAGCCGTGGGGATCTCAGTGACCTTGATCGCCGTGTACTGCTGGCGGTGGCCCTGACGACGGCGGTAGCCGGTCTTGTTCTTGTAGCGCAGAATGTCGATCTTCTGGCCCTTGTGGTGGTCCACGACCTCGGCCTGGACCTTGATGCCGGCCAGCACCCACGGGTCGCTGGTCACAGCGTCGCCGTCGACAACGAGCAGGGTCGAGAGCTCGACCGTGTCGCCAACCTGGGCGGTGGAAATCTTGTCAACCTCAACGATGTCGCCGACAGCAACCTTGTGCTGGCGACCACCGCTGCGCACGATGGCGTACACGCGGATCTCTCTTTCGCTCGAGAACGGCACCCCCGCAGGCCAGCCGCCCAGCAACAACATGGGTGACCTCTCCCGGCCCGCATGGCGCCCGGGAGGAATTGGGTTTACGGGGATGTGGCGTGTCGATCGACACGCCGACGGTCAAGGTTACGGGGCCATGGCCGAGGGGGTCAAACCGGGCCCCGCCGGGTGTGGGGCCGGTCACGTGGACCGGCCCCGTCCCGGGTGTGTCAGCCCTCGTCGGTGGCGGCCGGGACCGTGGTGGTCCTCTTCGCCGTCGACTTGGCGGCGGCCGTCTTGGCGGTCTTGACCGCCTTCTTGGCCGTCGTCTTCTTGGCGGCCGTCTTCTTGGCCGCGGTCTTCTTGGTGGCCGCCTTCTTGGCCGTGGCCTTCTTGGCGGTCTTGCGGGCCGCCTTCTTGGCCGGAGCCGCCTCCTCGGCCTGCTCCGCCAGGTCAACCGGCTCCGCCGGCTCCACGGCGGCCTCCTCCGGCGCGGCCGACGGGACGACCACGACGGCCGTCTCCTCGGACGCGGTCGGCGCGGTGGCCTTGCGCACGGCGCGGCGGCGCGGGCGGGCGGGGGCGGCGCTCTCGGCGACGGCCTCCTCGGCCGGTGCGGCCGGTGCGGCCGGTGCGGCCGGCTCCGCCGGTGCCTCGGCCGCGGGCGCGGTCTCGGCCACGGTCACCACAGCCGTCTCGGCCCCCGCGGGGGAACCGGCGGGCGCCGACACCTTGCGGGTCGCACGGCGGCGCGTACGGCCCTTGGGCGCGGCGTCCTCGGCGGGCTCGGCGACCGCGGACCCGGCCGGCACGACGGCGTCCTCGACGGCCGCGGGCTCGGCCAGCGCCTCGGCGGCCGGCTCCGGCCGCACGGGACGGACGGCCTCCTCGGCGGCCGTCACGGCCTGGGCCGTGGGCGCCTCGGCGGGCTCGGCGGCCCGGCGGGACGCGCGGCCCTCGGCCTTCGGCGCTCCGGCCGGTGCCGAGGCACGGCGGCTCGCGCGCCGGCGGCCGCGGCCACGGCCCGCTGCCGCCTCGGCCTCGGCGACGCTGCTGTACAGCTCCTCGTCCGGCGCGAAGTCCGGGCCGGGCAGCGCGACGGGCTCGGCCAGCTCGGCGGCCACCTCGACGGCGGTCTCCACCTCGGGCTCGACGGCCTCACCGGTCTCCACCGCCACGGCGGCGGTCTCGTGCACGTGCTCCTGACCGTCACCGCCCCGGCCGCGCTTCTTGCGCTTGCCGCCACCGCCGCCGCCGACAGCGGTCGGCTGCTCCATGTGCACGATGACGCCGCGGCCGTTGCAGTGGACGCAGGTCTCGGAGAAGGACTCCAGCAGGCCCTGGCCGACGCGCTTGCGGGTCATCTGGACCAGACCCAGCGAGGTCACCTCGGCGACCTGGTGCTTCGTGCGGTCGCGGCCCAGGCACTCCAGCAGACGCCGCAGCACGAGGTCCCGGTTGGACTCCAGCACCATGTCGATGAAGTCGATGACGATGATGCCGCCGAGGTCGCGCAGCCGCAGCTGGCGCACGATCTCCTCGGCCGCCTCCAGGTTGTTCCTGGTGACGGTCTCCTCGAGGTTGCCGCCCTGGCCGGTGAACTTGCCGGTGTTGACGTCGACGACGACCATCGCCTCGGTCCGGTCGATGACCAGCGAACCGCCGCTGGGCAGCCAGACCTTGCGGTCCAGGGCCTTGGCGAGCTGCTCGTCGATCCGGTAGGTGGCGAAGACGTCGACCTCGGAGGTCCACTTCGACAGCCGCTCGGCGAGGTCGGGCGCGACGTGCGAGACGTAGCCGTGGATGGTGGACCAGGCGTCGTCGCCGCTCACGACGACCTTGGAGAAGTCCTCGTTGAAGATGTCGCGGACGACCCGGACGGTCATGTCCGGCTCGCCGTAGAGCAGCGAGGGCGCGCTGGAGCCGCCGTTCTTCGCCTTCTTCTTGATCTCCTCCCACTGCCCCTGGAGCCGCTCGACGTCCCGGCGCAGCTCCTCCTCGCTCGCGCCCTCGGCGGCGGTGCGCACGATGACGCCCGCGTCCTCGGGGACGATCTTCTTGAGGATGGTCTTCAGCCGGGCCCGCTCGGTGTCGGGCAGCTTGCGGCTGATGCCCGTCATGGAGCCCTCGGGGACGTACACGAGGTAGCGGCCCGGGAGGGAGACCTGGCTGGTCAGACGGGCGCCCTTGTGCCCGATGGGGTCCTTCGTCACCTGGACGAGGACGGACTGGCCGGACTTCAGGGCGGACTCGATGCGGCGCGGCCCGTTGGCCATGCCCAGCGCCCCGAAGTTGACCTCACCGGCGTAGAGGACCGCGTTGCGGCCCTTGCCGATGTCGATGAAGGCGGCCTCCATCGACGGCAGCACGTTCTGGACCTTGCCCAGGTAGACGTTGCCGACGTACGAGGTCGACTGCTCCTTGTTGACGTAGTGCTCGACGAGCACGCCGTCCTCGAGCACGCCGATCTGGGTGCGCTCGCCGTGCTGGCGGACGACCATCACGCGCTCGACGGCCTCGCGGCGGGCCAGGAACTCGGCCTCGGTGATGATCGGGACGCGGCGGCGGCCCTGCTCACGGCCTTCCCGGCGGCGCTGCTTCTTCGCCTCCAGACGGGTCGAGCCCTTGATGGACTGCACCTCGTCGGACGGCTCGCCGGCCTTGCGCGGCTCGCGGACCTTGACGACCGTGCGCTCCGGGTCGCCCTCGCCCGGCTCGGCGTCGGCGGAGGTGTCCCCGGCGCGACGGCGACGACGACGACGGCGACGGCTGGAGGCGGAACCGCCCGCCTCGCCGTGCGCGTCCTCGGCGTCCTCCTCTTCCTGCTCGGCGGTGTCCTCGGCGTCCTGTTCGGCCTGCTCGGCGGCGAGTTCGTCGCTGTCGGCGTCCGTGCCCTCGCCGGCCTCGCCGTCGGCGGCGTCACCGCGGCGACGGCGACGGCCGCCCCGGCGGCGACGGCGACGGGAGCCGGACTCCTCGGCGCCCTCGGCCTCTTCGCCCTCCTCGCCGTCGGCGAGGTCCTCGGCGGCCTCCTCGGCCTCCTCCGGCTCCTCGTCCTCGGCGGCGGGCTCGACGGCCTGCGGCTCGTCGGCGGCGCCCCGGCGGCGACGGCGGCGGCGCGAGCCGGCCTCGGCGCGCTCCTCGGGGTAGGTCTCGGTCCCGCTCTCGTCGGTCTCCTCCGTCTCGGCCGCCTCGGCAGCGGCCTGGGCGGCGGCCCGCTCGGGGGTCTGGAACCTCGGCTCGGTGAACACCGGCGCCTGGAACACGGCCACGGCGGGCCGGGACGGGCGGCGCGGGGAGTCGGCCTCGGCCTCGGCCTCGGTGTGCGCGGGCGCGGAGAACCCGGTCGCGGCCTGGCGCACCACACGGCGGCGGCGACGCGGCGCCGCCTCCTCGGCGGGGGCTTCGGCGGCCGCGGGCTGGGCGGTCACGGGCTCGGCGATCTCGGTCTCCTCAGCGGCGGTGACGGGCGCCTCGGCGGCCTCGGAGGCACCGGCGGGCGCGGTCACCCGGCGGGTGGCGCGGCGGCGGGTGCGGCGCGGGGCGGCGTCCTCGGTGGCGTCGCCGGCCTCACCGGCCTCGGCGGTCGCGGGCTCCTCCGGAGCGGCCTCGGCGGCGGGCACGACGGTCTCGGCGGCCTCGGTCGCCTCCGGGGCGCCGGCGGGCGCGGCGGCCCGGCGGGTGGCGCGCCGGCGCGTACGGCCGGTGGGCGCTGCTTCCGCCTCGGCGGCGGGAGCGGCTTCGGTGGCGGCCGGGGCCTGCGCGGCGGGCGCCGTTTCGGTGGCCGTCACGGTCTGCTCGGCGGTCTCGGCGGCCTTCGGCGCGCCGGCGGGGGCGGAGGCGCGCCGGGAGGCGCGGCGGCGCGGCGCGGCGGCGGGCTCGGCCACCGGCTGCTCCGTCTTCTCCTCGGTGGCGGCGCCGGAGTCGGCGGCGGACACGACCGTCTCGGCGGCCTCGGCGGACGCGGGGCCGGCCGGCGCGGAGGCACGGCGGGTGGCCCGGCGGCGGGTGGGACGGGGCGCGACCTCTTCGGCGACCTCGGCGGTCCCGGCGGCCGCGCCAGCCGCCTCGGTCTCGTCGGCGCCCGCCGTGGCGGACACGACCGTCTCGGCGGCCTCGCCGGACGCCGGACCGGCCGGCGCGGAAGCGCGGCGGGTGGCCCGGCGGCGGGTGCGGCCGGCGGGCGCGGGCTCCTCGACGGTCCCGCTCTCGGCCTTGGCCTTCTCCTCGGCCCGGGCCTTCTCCTCGGCCTCGGTGATCTCGTCGGCCTCCGCGAGGGGTATGGCCGGCGCGCTCACCTCGGTGGGCGCCTCGGCCCCGGAGGGCGGGCCCGCCGGGCGGGAGGCGGCACGGCGACGCCTGCGCGGGGGCAGGGTGTCGCTCGGCGTGTTCAGTTCGGAACCCTCGTTGGGTTCGGTCGGTTCAAGCATGCGGGCATTTCTCCCGTCAGGCTCCCGGGCGCCGCGCCTGGTCCGGCGGCGGTCACGATGGACCGTCCGCCGTTGACGTCCGCGGCCCGCGCGATGCGCGATGGCCGCCGTCCGGGGCGCGGGCGCCGCACGGGAGCACTCTGTGTCCTGTCTCGCCGGTTCCGTACGCCTTGTCGGTACGGCCTGGCGAAAGTCTTCTGGTCGGTGCGCTGCCCGACCCAGGTGGCTCCCGAGTACGAGGGCGGCGCTACGACGTCCGTCCCTACGCGGAACCTTCCGGCGTCGGCGTCGTCGCGGCGGCGGCCGGTGTGGCCGTCAGGGCCTCGGCTGCCTCGCGGTCGGGCGCGAGCGGGTCGGTCACCGTGCCGGTCTCTTCATCGAACAGCCCCTGCGCCAGCCTGGTCACCGCTGCGGGGACCGGCGGCGCCAGGTCGGCCACGGCGCGGAGACCGGACAGGACGTCGTCGGGTCGTACGGCAGGCGTCACGTGCCGAACAACCAGCCGCAGTATCGCACAGGGCTGGTCGGTCGGCCTATCAGCCTGCGAACTGTGCGTTTCCAGGCTGACCACGGCCGGGCGGGCGTCGAAGGTGCGGACGCCGTTCTTGGTCATGCGCTGCACCTCGACGGTGTCGGCCCCGATGAAGGCCTCGACCGCGCGCTCGGCGTCGACCGGGTCGACGCCGTCCAGCCGCAGCTCCCACACGGAGGCCGTGAGCCGGTCGGCGAGACCCGAGGTCCGTGCCTCGACCGCGTCGACGATGTCGAGCCCGGTGGGCAGCGACTCGTCGAGGAGGACGCGCAGCGGTTCGGGTTCGCGCGGCGCGGTCAGCGCGATCTCCAGGTACTCCGCCTCACTGCCCGTGCCGGTGGGTGCGGCATTGGCGTACGACACCTTCGGATGCGGCGTGAACCCCGCCGAGTACGCCATGGGCACCTCGGCGCGGCGCAGCGCACGCTCGAATGCGCGCTGGAAGTCTCGGTGGCTGGTGAACCGGAGGCGGCCGCGCTTGGTGTAGCGCAGTCGGATGCGCTGCACCGCGGGTGCGGGCGGCGGGCCTTCGGGCTGTCGCTTGCCCAGTGTCCTAGTCCTTCGTGAGAGCGGTCGTACTGCTACCAAGAGTACGTGTCCCGCGGCCCGTGGGTTCCCGCCGGTCCACCGCGGTCCGCGGCCGGGACTCGCCCAGGAGCACGCGCCGGAGGTCGGCGCGGGCCTGCCGCAGGGTCTCTCGGGCGCCGTCCAGCGCCTGCCGGGCGGTGCGGCCCACCGCGCGCGCGGCCCGGGCGGCCGGCCGCAGGGCGAGGTCCCGTACGACGTGCCCCACGGGGACGAGGACCGTGCGGTACACCCGGCGCAGCGGCTCCACGAAGATCCACCGGAAGAGGGTCGCCACGACCCGTCCGACGGCGCGCGAGACCCGCCCGGCCACCCGCCAGGCGTGCCCGAGCGCCTCCCCCACCTCCCGTGCGACGACGGCGAGGATCCGGCCGGCGGGCGCGAGGACCCGGCGCCACAGGGCGACGGCGGGCAGGACGAGCAGGACCCGGGCGGTCCAGTACAGGGCCGCGCCGACCCCGGTGACGACGGCGCCGGCGCACCAGGCCAGCGCCCGCCCGGCAGGTGCGAGGACCCAGGCGTACAGCACGCGCGCGGGAGCGACGACCAGGTGACGCACCAGCCCGACCACGCCGGCCCACACACCCGCCCCGGCCGCGGCGAGCAGGCGGCCGGCGAACTCGAGCGACCTGGCGACCGCTCGGCCCACCGGGGTGAGCACGCGCGCGTAGAGCCACGCGAGTCCCGTCCCGGCCGCTCGCGCGACACGGGCGAGAGCGTGGCCGACGGGGGTCAGCACGCGCGCGTACAGCCAGTGCAGCGGCACGACGACGAGGACGTGGCCGAGTCGTCCGAGCGCCTTCCCGAGGGGCACGAGGACGTGGCGCCACAGCGTCGCCCAGGGCCACACCAGCAGCGCCCACCCGGCCCACAGCAGCGCGCGGCCGACCGGCCGCAGCACCGTGTCCCGCAGGAAGCGTCCGCACACGACGAGCGCGTCCCAGGCCATCCGCACCGGGAGCACCAGGACGAGGACGACGATCCGCACGGGAAGGCGGATCGCCACGGTGAGACATCCTTCGGGCGGTGGCGGCGGGGCGGGCGGCTTGTCGAGGTCCATGCCCGGACAGACGCTCCCGGCGGCCGTACGGATGCGCCTACGTCTGGACGCCGTGGGTGGCGCGTGCCTTGTACGCGTCCGGGTAGCGCGCCGTGAACTTGATGACCGCGACCAGCAGGACGACGGGGATGACCCAGTTGAACCAGTCGTCCATGGACGGGACGCGGATGGCCAGGTACGTCGAAAGGGCCATCAGCAGGAAGACCGCGCCCCAGGCGGCGGTCAGCACCCGGTTGATGTGCAGGAAGACGGGCGAGTGCCAGTACTCGCGGGGCGTCTGCGCGCGGGCGTACTGGGCGGTGAAGGGGTCGTTGAGCAGCGAACCGAGCGCGACGGCGGCCACGACCGCGTTGGAGATCACCTGGGCGTAGGTCTCCAGCCACACGAGTTCCGAGCGGTCCAGGGCGAGGGCGAGGACCGTGATCACGGCGAAGAAGACGATGCCGACCATGTCCAGGAGGTAGAACCGCCCGCGCAGGACGTCCTTGCCCGACAGGACGATCGCGGCGATCAGCGCGGCGAGCGCCGCGTACTCCCAGGTGCTGGGACTGGCGACGACGCCGAAGATGATCCAGGGGGCGAACGAGAGGAACACGTTGCCCGTGCCGACGGGCTTGCGGGGCGGTGCCTTCGTCTCCGTCTGCTGGGTCATGGGGGTTCCTCCCGTCGGGTGCCGCCGCCCCCCGCTCCTCTCATCGTGCCGTCGGTCGGCGCCGGCCGCATGCCGCTCGCTGTGCGGCCCGCGCGGCGCGGTCCTAGCGTGGGAGCTGCGGTCGTGACGCGCGGGGGGGTGCCGACACGGGCTGCCAGGGAGCCGCCATGACCCAGCGTTTCAGCGACAACGTCCAGTTCGACTACGAGATCGTGGTTGCTCTCGGCTCGGCCTGGCGGCAGGGCGCCGATGTGGGTGAGGTGCTGGCGACCGCCTCCGCCGTCGCGGACGCCGGCGGGCAGGAGTGGTTCGACGCCTGGGCCGCGCTGGGCCGCAGGGTGCGGGAGCAGGCCGACCGCGATGCGGGGCGGGGACACTCGGTGAGCGCCCGGGACGCCTGGCTGCGTGCCGCCGGCTATCTGGGCACGGCCCTCGTGGGCGTCGACGCGGCCACGGACCCGGACAAGCGGCTGGCCGAGGTGTTCCCGGAGCATCGGGCCTGCTTCGACCGCTTCCTGGCGGCCTGGGAGCCGCCCGCCGAGCCGGTGGCGATCCCGTACGAGGACATGTCGCTGCCCGGCTACCTGATCAGCCCCTCCGGTGCCTCCGACGTGCCGGGCCGGTCGCCGACGCTGATCGTCAACAACGGCAGCGACGGCCCGGTCAGCACCGCCTGGACCATGCTCGGGGCGCCGGCCGTGGCGCGCGGCTACCGCGTCCTGCTCTTCGACGGCCCGGGCCAGCAGTCGATGCTGTTCGAGCACGGGGTGACCTTCCGGCCCGACTGGGAGGAGGTCATCACCCCGGTCGTGGACTTCCTGCTCGCCCGCCCCGACGTCGACCCCGCGCGGATCGTCCTGGCCGGCATCAGCCAGGCCGGCTACTGGGTCCCGCGCGCCGTGGCCTTCGAGCACCGGATCGCCGCCGCGGTCGCCGACCCGGGGGTGACGCGCGTGGTGGACAGCTGGTGGCACAACCTCGGGCCCGACCTGCGCGCGCTGTGGGAGTCCGGCGAGCGCGACACCTTCGACCGCGTGCTGGAGGGCGCCCTCGCCGAGGACCCGGCGCTCGCCGCGACATGGCGCTGGCGGGCCAAGCCGTACGGCATCGAGGCGCCGTCCGCGCTGCTCGCCGAGGTGTGTCGGTACGACCTGGGGCCCGTCGTCGGCCGGATCTCCACCCCGCTGCTGATCACCGACCCGGACGGCGAGCATTTCTGGCCGGGCGCCTCACGGGAGTTGTACGACGCGCTGCCGGGGCCGAAGCGGCTGGTCCGGTTCACCGAGGCCGAGGGGGCGCACCGGCACTGCGAACCCATGGGCCGCGCCCTGTTCGAGCAGCGTGTCTTCGACTGGCTGGACGGTTTCGTGTCACCGAACGGCCGCAGCAAGGTAACGCCTTGAACTGTGCACGCCAGAGCGATGGCTTTCGGTCATGGCGACTGATTCGATGGTGTCACGCACAACACCATCCCTTGGGGGGGACGAGAATGCACTGGTACGTGGACGTCCTGAAGAAGTACGCGGTCTTCAGCGGGCGCGCGCGCCGACAGGAATACTGGATGTTCTTCCTGTTCAACATCATCATCAGCATCGTGCTGACGGTCGTCGACCGCGCGATCGGCTCGAACATCCTCAGCCTGATCTACAGCCTGGCCGTCCTGCTCCCGGGTCTCGGTGTCACGGTTCGGCGTCTGCACGACACCGGCCGCTCCGGCTGGTGGATCTTCATCTCGCTGATCCCGCTCGTGGGCGCGATCATCCTGATCGTCTTCCTCGCCAGCGAGGGCAAGGCGGAGCCGAACAAGTACGGGGCCAACCCCAAGTACGCCACGGCCGCCTGACCGGACGTCAGTGACAGCAGGGCCCGCCGGAGTCTCCGGCGGGCCTTTGCCGTGTCGGCGGCGGGGAACCGGCCCTCGGGACGGCTAAAGTCGCCTTCCGGGCATACCGCCCTGATCGCGCTTCCCGAGGAGGGCAGGACGGCGGAGAAAAATCGCCGGCGCCTGACCAGAACGCTCACGTTCTGGCTGCGTCCCGCCTTCGCGCTGGGGTGCTTCGCCCGCTTCCAGCGGATCGCGGGGTTCGACCGCTCGATGGCCCTGGCCTCCAGTTCGCTGACCGCCCTGGTCCCGGTCGCGATCATCGGCGGCACCCTGCTGTCCAGCCTCACCAACGCGGATGCCGCGGACCGGATCATCTCCCGGTACGGCCTGACCGGGGCCGGCGCCGACGCGGTGAAGGCCCTCTTCTCACCCGCCGAGACCAGCACCGGCGTGGGCGTGTTCGGCGTGCTGTTCCTCGTCATCTCCGCGCTGAGCTTCACCCGCGCCCTGCAGCGCCTGTTCGAACAGGCCTGGGAACTCAAGCCGCTCAGTGTGCGCAACACCCGCAACGGGCTGTGGTGGCTGCTGTCCGGAGCTGTCTTCGCGATCCTCACCGGCTGGCTGTACGCGGTGCTCGGCGAGAGCAGGCGGGGGCTCGTGGCGACGATCTGCGAGACACCGCTGTCCGCCGCCTTCCTGATCTGGAGCGGTTACCTGCTGTCCGCCCGGAGGGTCGGCTGGCAGGACCTGGTGCCCTTCGGTGTCACGGCGGCCGTGGCCACGGCCGTCTACTCCTGGGGCACCGCCCTCTACCTGCCGCACCTGTTCAACACCTCCGCCGAGCGCTACGGAGTGGTCGGTGCCGTCTTCGCGCTGATCTCGACGCTCTTCGGCGTCATGCTCGTCGTCGTCGGGTCGGCCGCGCTGGGGCGCGAGGTCGCGGACGAACTCTCACGGATCGCCCAGGGGCAGCGCACCCCCGACGACGAGGTCCGCCGGCAGTGGGACGGCATGGTCGAGCAGACCCGCTCCCGCTGGCGCGCAGCGCGCCGTCAGGTGTCCCGCCACCGCCCCGAGGAACCGCCGGACGAGCCGAACTGAGCGGACGGCCGGCGCCGTGACCGGCTCACCCGCGCGGGGTGAGGCGGTCGGCGGCCCCCGGGCGGACGCTGGGAGCCGGCACCCGGCCGCACGGGGCGAAGCCGGGCACCGGGCCGCGGCGGCGAGACGAGGCGAGGCGCAGGATGACCACCGAAGGCCGTCCATGGCGGGCACGTCTGGCACTGGTGGCCCTGGTGGGCAGTGCCGTGGTGCCGCTCGTCGCCGCGGGACTGCGCAGTGCGCTCTGGCTCCTGCTCGCGGTGGTGGGCGTCGCGCTGACGGCGGTCGGCGTGTGGTGGACGCTCGCCCACACCGGACCGTTGCGGCTCCTCGGCGCGCTGCTGTCCGTGGCGGCTCCGCTCACGGTCCTGGGCCTCTACGCCACGTACGGCATGCTGTGGCCGGCCCTGGCGACCTTCGTCCTGTGGCTGGTCGCCCACACCGCGGGGCACACCGCGCTGGTCCCCGAGGACGACGTCTCCGGGCAGTGGCGGCGCCCGGCGCCCGCGCCCCGTCACCCGTGGATCGTGATGAACCCGCTCTCCGGGGGCGGCAAGGTGGACCGCTTCGACCTGGCGGCCCGGGCCCGGGCGGCGGGCGCCGAGGTGGTCCTGCTCGAACCCGGGGCCCACCAGGACGTGGCCGCCCTGGCCCGGCGCGCGGTCGCGGAGGGGGCGGACCTGCTGGGCGTGGCCGGGGGCGACGGCACGCAGGCCCTGGTCGCCGAGGTGGCCGCCCGCCACGGAGTGCCCTTCCTGGCGATCCCCCGCGGGCACCCGCAACCACTTCGCCCTGGACCTCGGCCTGGACCGCCGCGACCCGTCCACCGCGCTCCAGGCCCTGTCCGACGGCGTCGAGTTCCGGGTGGACCTCGGGTACGCGGCGGGCCGGGCGTTCGTCAACAACGCCTCGTTCGGCACCTACGCGGCCGTGGTCGCCGAGCCCGACTACCGCGGCCACAAGCTGCACACCGCGTTCCGGTCGCTGCCCGTCCTGCTCACGGGTCCGCGGGCGCCGCGCCTGGAGATGCGGGCCGGCGGCAGCCGACTGACCGGGCTGCAGGCCCTGCTCGTCAGCAACAACCCCTATCTGCGCGCCGCCGACGCCAACCGGCCGGGCCGGCGGCGGAGCCTGGCGTCGGGGCTGCTCGGCGTGGTGTGCGTGCGGGTGGACGACACGGCGCAGGCGGCGCGGCTGGTGCGCGGCGACCGTTCCCCGGGGCTCACCCGGCTGACCGCCAGGGAGGTCGTCGTGGCGGGCGGCAGCGACGGCACCCTGGCCGCCGGCATCGACGGCGAGCACGTCACGCTCCCCGCTCCCGTCGTCTGCCGCATCGCCCCGGGCGCGCTGCGTGTCCGCGTACCGCGCGACCGCCCCGGCCGCCCGGCCGGCGGCCCCCCGGTCGACTGGCCGGAAGTGACCCGGCTCGCCCTGGGCCGCTCCGGGGCACGCTCGGCGGCTGCCCGGGAAGCCGGGGGGAACGCCACGACACGACGTGGTGCCGGGGGTCAGTGGGGAAGGAGTTGCTGGCCGCCGTCGATGTCGTAGGTCGCGCCCGTGAGCGCGTCGTTGCACATGAGGTGGACGGCCAGGGCCGCGACGTCGGCCGGGCCGACGACCCGCCGGATGGGGAGCGTCGCGCGCAGTTCATCGCGCCGGGCCTCCAGCCGGTCGCCGAGGAGCGCGGCGGACAGCGGGGTGTCGACGAAGCCGGCGGCGATGAGGTTCACCCGGACCGGCGCCAGTTCGAGTGCCAGGTTCGCGACCAGGGCGGGCAGCGCGGCGGTCATCGCGGAGACGACGGCCATGCCGGGCGCGGGGCGACGGCCTCCGGTGCCGCCGATGAACAGCAGGGTGCCGCCGTCCCGGACCTTGCCGCGGCTGTGCAGGGCCACCCCGAGCGTGGTGGCGAGGCGGTCGCCGAAGTCCCGCCGGGCGTCGTCGAGGTCGAGTTCGTCCAGCGGACGGTAGCTGGGGGCGCCGGCGGTCACCATGACATGGTCGACCGGCCCCGGCAGGCCGTCGAAGAACTCCCTGAGCCGGTCGGTGTCGGTGGCGTCGAACGCGGCCGTACCGACCGGGTCGAGCTCGGCCGCGGCCCGCCGCAGCCGTTCGGGATCGCGGCCGGTCATGACCACGCGGGCACCGCCGGCGCGCGCCTGGCGGGCGGTCTCGAGCCCGATGCCGGCGCTCGCGCCGATCACCACCACGGTCCGGCCGGCCAGGCTCGGTCGGCCACCGGCGTCGGTGGCGCTGGTCTCTGCACTCATCTGTACCTCCGGGTGCGGGCGGCGGCCGGTTCACGGGCCGGACGGCGGGGGCAGGTCCTGCTCGGTCCAGAGCGTCTTGCCGGTGGGGGTGTAGCGGGTGCCCCAGTGGTGGGTCATCTGGGCGATGATGAACAGGCCCCGGCCCCCCTCGTCGTCGGTCGCGGCGTGCCGCAGGTTGGGCGCGCTGTGGCCGGTGTCGGAGACCTCGCAGATCAGTTTGCGGTCGCGGATCAGGCGTACCCGGACGGGGCCGCTCGTGTAGCGGATGGCGTTGGTGACCAGCTCGCTGACGATGAGTTCCGTGGTGAACACCAGGTCGTCCAGGCCCCAGTCGCCCAGCTGCTTGCCGACGGCGGCCCGGATGGTGGCCACGGCGGCGGGGTCGGGGGGCAGTTCCCACTGGGCGAACCGGGTGCGGTCGAGCAGGCGGGTGCGGACCAGGAGCAGCGTCGCGTCCACGTCCACCGGCCCGGGCAGCAGCGTGGTCACCGCACGGTCGCAGAGTGCGTCGAGGGATTCCCGGCCGTCGCGGTCCCAGGCGAGGACCCGGGACAGCTGCGCGCGTCCGGCGTCGCCGCCGTCGGTGGCCTGCAGGAGGCCGCCGGTGAAGAGGGCGAGGAGGCTGCCCGGCGGGAGCCGGAACTCGGTGCTCCGGTAGGGCACGCCCGGGACGCCCAGCGGCGGTCCGGGCGGCAACTCGGGGTAGTGGGCGACACCCCCCCGGGGTTCGACGACCGCCAGCACCGACTCCCCGGCCCGGGCCAGGCTGCACTCGCCGGAGACGGGGTCGTACACGGCGTACAGGCAGGTCACGCCGAGGGCCGCGTCGGCCTGCGACCAGGGGTGACCGGGGCCGTGGTCGGCCTCGCGCTCGTGCGCGGTCTGCTCGGCCAGGTCGCCGAGGCGGGAGAGGAGTTCGTCCGGGGCCAGATCGAGCCGGGCCAGGACGCGCACGCCGGTCCGCAGGCGGCCCATGGTGGCCACGGCGCGCAGGCCGTGGCCGAGCACGTCCCCGACGACCAGGCCGACCCGGGTGCCGGACAGCGGGATGACGTCGTACCAGTCGCCGCCCACCCCGGAGCCGCTGTCGGCGGGCAGGTAGCGGCTCGCCGATTCGACGGCGGTGTGCGGGGCCAGCCGGCGCGGGAGGAGGCTGCGCTGGAGCTTGAGGGCCACGGTGTGGCCCCGGGTGACCACCGGCATGAGCAGCAGGCCGAGCAGCAGGGCGCCCAGGCCGATGAAGGTGACTCCGCCGGTGGGTCCGAGCAGCGGCAGGTCGACGCTGGTGGCGCCGTATCCGGGTGCCGCGTAGACGTAGGCGGCGTAGCAGAACAGGCAGAACATGATCAGCCCGCCGAGCCCGGGGAGTACGCCCTTGAAGACGAGGTCCTTGGTGCTGCGGCTGAGGACCCTGCGGTGGTACCAGAGGCAGGCGAAGCCGGTCAGCCCGTACTGGAAGGTGATGGCGAGACCGACGGAGTCGATCGAGTCGGCGAGCACGTTCCCGCTGAAGGAGGTGAGCACGACGAGGAAGGCGATGGACACCGCGCCCATGCCGACGGTCGACCAGGTCGGCGTGAGGAACCTGCGGTGGACCCGGGCGAACCGGGCGGGGACGGCCTTGTGGACCGCCATCGAGAACACGGTCCTGGCCAGCGGCAGGATGGTGGTCAGGGTGGAGGCGAGCGCCGAGGTCAGCACCATCAGGATCAGCAGCCTGGCCAGGGCGAGCCCCGCGGCCTGGTGGCCGAACACGGCCTCGCCCAGCCCGGACAGGACGTCGTCGGAGTCGTCCGGGTTGCCGAGCCCGATGCCCGAGGCGCCGACCCCGGCGAAGGCCTGGGCCGAGGTGGCCACGAGCGCGTACAGGACCAGGAGCACCATGGTGGACAGGACGGCGGCGCGCCCGGGGATGCGGGTGCTGTCGACGGTCTCCTCGTTGATCGAGACGGCGGTGTCCCAGCCCCAGTAGATGAAGACTCCCGCCAGCAGGCCGGAGGTGAGGGCCTTCACGGAGGAGACCTCGAAGGGGTTGAACCAGGAGGCGGAGACGTGGATCGCCCCCGACGGCGGGTCGGTGTAGACCCTGACCAGCGCGGCGACTGCGAAGAGGACGAGCATGGCGACCTCGAGGCACAGCAGCCAGCGCTGGACGGCGGCCGAGACCTCGATGCCGACGTAGCAGACCGCTGTCATCACGGCGATCCAGACGACGCCGGCCACGGTGGTCCACAGCCGGTTCTCCGCGAGCGCGTCCTGGCCGACGAGCCGGAAGCCGTAGGAACCGGCGATCTCGGCGAGGCTGGCCATGACGATGACGTTGGCGACGACGATGCCCCAGCCGCCCATCCAGCCGGCGCGCGGCCCGAAGGCGCGGGTCGCCCAGGTGAAGGTGGTCCCGCAGTCGGCGTTGCTCGCGTTGAGCTCCCGGAAGGCGTACGCGATCAGCAGCATCGGCAGGAACGACAGCATGGTGACGACCGGGGCCTGCAGGCCGACCGACGCCACGATGAGTCCCAGGGTCGCGGCGAGGCTGTAGGCGGGCGCGGTGGACGCGATGCCGATCACGACGGAGGAGAACAGGCCCAGGGCGTCGCTCCTGAGCCCCTTGCGGCCGACCCCTGTCCCGGGCGCGGGGCGGCCGGGAGACTCGGCGCCGCCAAAGTGCCTCACACTTGATTGCAACGCGGGGCCGCGCACCTCCGCAACAGCGGAGGCGGGCGGTGAGCCCGTACGGCTGCACGACTGCACGGTGTGGCCGGCCGGGGCGTGCGTTCGGCGGCCCCCGCCCGCTCAGTTGGTCGGGGGCCGCTCCGTGCCGTCCCGGGACGGCCGGTGTGGCTCAGGGCTGGGGTGTCACCGCGGTCCACCGGGACTGCGGGACGGTGCCCTGGGCGGGGGCGGGACACACGAGGGCGGTGCCGTTGGCCGCGCAGTGCAGGGTGTAGACGGAGCCGCCCTGCGTGATGATCTTGTAGAAGGCGTCGCTGCCGTTGGCGTCGACCGAGACGTCGCAGACCGGAGAGTTCGTGGGGTAGCCGGCGATCGTGCTGAGGTCGATCCAGCCGGGGGTGTTGGCCGGCCCCGAGACGATGTTCGGGTTGTCGGGGGTGGCGTTGATGTTGGGGCGCCGGCCGGCGAACGGCGTCCCGCCGACCAGTGCGGCGAGGAACTGCTCCATGCCGTTGGGCTGGGTCGAGTCGACACCGGTGCCGCACGCCGTCGCGGTGGCCGTCACCGTCGCCGTCGCGGTGGCCGTCACCGTCGCGGTCGCGGTGGCCGTCTGCGTCACCGTGACGGTGGGCTGGGGGTGCTTGGTCTCGCAGTCGCCACCCCCACGGTGGCGCGGCTTGCCGTGCTCGTCGCAGGGGTGGGGGCCGGCCGTGTACGTCGTCGCGCCGGTCCGGGAGGTCATGCCGGCGGCCACCGCCACCGCGGGGGTCGCCACCGCGACGGTCACCGCCGTGGCGATCGCGGCGAGCCTGCGGACCCTACCGGGCCCGCTGGGGGCCGCCGGCCCCGGCCGCGGGGCTCTCATGCGCTCAGGACTCACGTGGGTGCTCCTTGTTCTCAGAGGGTTCGGGTGTTGCCCGAGTCCGAGAGCGAGCTTGACCGTGGCCCGCGGGAACGCCGGTGCTGTCCTGGGAGAACACGCTGGTAGGTCAATACATCGGACTAGCCCACGTGACCCGTCGGGCCGTAAGGCCGTAGTCCATCAGGACGTGGTCCCTCAGGACGTCAGGACCTCGGGCCGTGGTCCCTCAGGACGTCAGGGCCTTGGGACGTCACGCCGTGGGCGCGGGGCCGGGCGGCAGGTGGACGGTCATGATCACGTGGCAGGTCTCGTCACCCGCGCCCCGGTAGACGTGCGCGGTGTCGCCGTCGAACGTGGCGGTCTGCCCGGCCTCGACGGTGTGCTCGGTGCCGTCGACGACCAGGGTCATCCGGCCCCGGGTGACGCTGAGGGTCTCCACGACCCCGGCCTGGTGGGGGTGGCTGGGGTACTCCTCGCCCGGCTCGAGCCGCCAGCGCCAGACCTCCACGGGGGCCGGGCCCGAGGTGGTCAGCATGAGCCGGGCCTCGCTGCCGTGCTCCCCGGTCCACAGGGGTGCGACGGCGTCGGCGGAGACCAGGCGGACGCGGCCCTCGGGCGGTCCCTGCATCAGGGCGGACACCGAGATGCCGAGGGTGTCGGCCAGCCGGACCAGAGTGGCCAGGTTGGGGTTGCCCTGGGCCTTCTCCAGTCCCACCAGCGCGCCCTTGCTGACCTGGGCGCGCCTGCTGAGTTCCTCCAGGGACAGGCCCGCGCGGACCCGGGCCGCTCGGACGTTGTACGCGACCGTCCGCAGGGCGGCGGCTGTCTCGGCCACCTGATCACCATCCTCGGCTGGATCGAGCTTGGTCAATGGAATGCACCGTTCAGTCGTTTGGTTGACACGAGGCGGTCGGTTCGTTGTACGGTGCGGTCGTTCGACTGAATGGTAAGGGATGTGCTGTGATCGCTCTGCTGCTGGCTCTGGGCAGCTCGCTCGCCTACGGGTGCGCCGACTTCCTCGGCGGCCTGGGCGCCCGTAAGGCCCATGTGCTGCGCACCGTGATGATCGCGGCGCCGGCGAGTCTCGCGGTCGAGCTGCTGCTGTGGCCGGTGCTCGGCGCCTCGTTCGATCCCGCGACGCTGGGGTGGGGCGCCGCGTCGGGCGTCGCATCGGCGGCCGCGTTCGCGCTGCTCTACCGCACCCTGGCGATCGGCCCGATGAACGTGCTGTCGCCGGTGACCGCCCTGGTGTCCGCCGCGCTGCCCGTCGGCGTGGGCCTGTTCCAGGGCGAGCGCCTGACCGCCGCCGGTCTGGTGGGCCTGCCACTGGCACTGGTGGCGGTGGTCCTGGTCAGCGCGGGGCACGGCGCCGGCTCGGCCCGTCCCTCGCGGACCGCGCTGCTGCTTGCGTTCGGGGCGGGCGCGGCCATCGCGCTCCAGCTGGTCTTCCTGCACCAGGCACCGTCCGGCAGCGGCGTCGCTCCGCTGATCACCGGACGCGCGGTCTCCTCGGCGGTCACCCTGGCGGCGGCCGGGCTGCTGCGCCGCCGACTGGGCTCCGAGCGGCCCGCGTACGGGCTGTCGACGGCCGCGGGCATCCTGGACTCCGTGGCGAACCTGCTGTTCCTGCTGGCCGCACGCGGCGGGGACCTCACCGTCGTCGCCGTGGTCACCGCCCTCTACCCGGCCGGCACGGTGCTGCTCGCGCGCGGCGTGCTCGCCGAGCGCGTCCACCGCGGGCAGCTCGTCGGCCTGGGCACCGCCGCCGTCGCCGTCGGCCTCCTGGCCCTGACCTGAGCCGTCCCGACCTGAGCGGCCCCCACGCAGCCGCAACCCGCGCACCCC
>NZ_JAJSZC010000032.1:28603-49741 GCF_036815105.1 Streptomyces sp. IBSBF 3136 | reverse complement strand
GGGGCGGGGAGCGCGGTCGGGGCCGTGCGTCTCCCGGGTACCGTGGCGTCCGGTGCCGGACGGCGGGTCGTGGCGCGGACGGGGCCGGACGAGGGCCGAACGGCGTCCGCGGGCTGGCGGCCGGTGCCGGGCCGCTGTCCGCGGGCCTGGCCGGCCACCTGTCGAAGACACTAACTAACTAATTAGTCAGCCCACAAGTCTTGACTTGCCCACACCCTCGCCCCAGTCTGACTAACCAATTAGTCAGCCGGATCGAGCAGGTCCGGACGCCTTACGGAACACCGCGCCCGCCGCCCGTTCCGGACACAGCCTCACCGCCCATCGCCGCCGCAGCGGCGCGGAGGAGGACCCCATGCGCCCCTCGACCACCCGGGCAGCCGACGCCGTCCCCCCGGCCTCGCCCACCCCGCCCGAACCGCCTCCAAGGCAGGAGCGACCCGGGCAGGAGCATCCCGGCGAGGCGCTGCCCGCCCGCTACTACACCGACCCCGCGGTCGCCGAGGCCGAGACCGAGCGCATCTTCGCGAGGTCCTGGCAGCTCGCCTGTCACGAGTCCGACCTGCCGGAGCCCGGCGCACGCCTGACCGCCACGGTCGCCGGCCGGGAGGTCCTGGTCGTACGGACCGAGGACGGCGCACTCGCCGCCCACCTCAACGTCTGCCGGCACCGCGGCACCCGCCTGGTCAGCGCACCCGAACCGTCGGGCAAGGCGATCCGGTGCCCCTACCACGGCTGGACGTACAAGCTCGACGGACGACTCGTCGGCGCCCCGGAGGCGCGCCGGATCCCCTGCCTGGACAAGCCGCGGCTCGGCCTGCACCCGGTCAACGTGGAGTCCTTCCTGGGCTTCGTCTTCGTCAACCTCGACCTGGAGGCGACCCCGCTGGCCAAGACCTGCGCCGGGCTCGCCGAGGCCGTCGGCCACTACGCCGGGCCCGGAATGGTCCCGGTCGGCAGGCACCGCATCCACGACCTGGCGGGCGGCGAGGAGCAGAAAGCCAACTGGAAGGTGATCGTCGACAACTACCTGGAGGGCTACCACGTCCCCGTGGCCCACCCCGCGCTCATGCGGCTGCTCGACTACCAGGCGTACACGGTGGACGTGCGGGAGGACTACGTCCTGTTCGAGTCCCCGCTGCGCGACAAACCGTCCTCGAACTGGACCGAGCGGCTCTACCAGCGCCTCGCCACGCCGATGCCCGGTCTGACCGAGGCCGACCGGCGGGTCTGGCGGTACGCAGTGATCTATCCGAACACGCTCATCGACTTCTACCCTGACCACGTGCTCGCGTGGACCGCCCTGCCCACCGCCCAGGACCGGGCGGCGATCCCCGGCGCCTTCTACACCCGGCACGGCGAGAGCGTCCGCACCCGGCTGGCCCGCCGGCTCAACATCCACATCGGCTGGGTCACCAACGACGAGGACGCCGAGCTGGTGGAGCGCGTCCAGGCCGGACTGACCACGCCCGGCTTCGAGCCGGGCCCGCTCTCCCAGCGCGAGGCCGCCGTCGGCTGGTTCGCCCGCCGGGTCCGGGGCGACCTGGAGGGTGCCACGCCGTGACGTCCTCCGCGCCGCACCCGCGCCCCGTGCCGCTCCCGCCGGGCTTATCCCTCCCCCGCTGACACCCGCCGCACCACGCCGCACCACCCCAGACCGGTCTTCACTGCGGAGTCAGGGCCCGTAGCGAGCCGACCAGCCGGTCCGCCCTGGACTTGTGCCGTTCCTCGACGGAGAGGACGCTTCATGTCCCCCGTTCCACCCACCCCACCGACCCGCCGCGCCCTCCTGCGCGCAGGGGCCGGCGGGCTGCTGGGCGCCGCGGCCGCCGGCTGCGGGTTCATGCCCGCCGCGCGACCCGACGCCAGGGCCCTCGCCCCCGTCCGGGCCCGCGTCGACGGCGACCTCGTCTACTTCAACTGGGCCGACTACGTCGACCCGTCCGTCTTCAAGGGCTTCGAGAAGGAGTACGGCGTCAAGGTCGTCCAGTCGAACTTCGACTCGATGGAGGGCATGGTCGCCAAGCTCAACGCGGGCAACCGCTACGACATCGTCTTCCCCACCGCCAAGTGGGCCCAGCGCCTGGTCCGCGGTGGCCGGCTGCGCCGCATCGACCACAGCGAACTCACCAACGCGCACGCCGTGTTCGGCAGGTACACCTATTACGCGGACCCGTGGTACGACCCCGGCTCCGCGCACACCGTCCCCTTCACCGCGTACAAGACCGGCATCGGCTGGCGCCGCGACCGGATCGGCGAGCTGACCGGCTCCTGGAAGGACCTGTGGAGCGACCGGGCCAGGGGCAAGGTCTTCCTGCTGGACGACCGCGACGAGGTGCTCGGCATGGGTGCCCTCGAGCTCGGCCTCGACGTCAGCACCGGCGACACGACGGACCTGGACCGCATCACCTCCCTGCTCAGCACCCTGCGGCCGCGGCTGCGCGGCTTCTCCAGCGACAGCTACAACAACCTCCTCAACGGCAACGCGGTCATGACACAGGCCTGGAGCGGCGACATGGCGGCCATGCTCAACCAGGCGAAGGACCCCTCCGTGTTCGGCTTCCAGGCCCCGAAGGAGGGCACGCCCATCAACTCCGACTGCTACGCCATCCCCTGGAACGCGCCGCATCCCGGCACGGCGATGCTGTTCATCGACTACATGCTGCGGCCGGAGAACGTGAAGAAGAACATCGAGTACATCGGCTACCCGATGCCGGTGGCCGGCTCCGAGAAGACCTACGCCGACCTCGTCAAACCCTTCCCGGAATGCCTGGTCACCGAGGCCGACCTGAAGGCGGACCTGTTCTTCCGCAACGGCGGCCGCGCGGCGGAGGACGCCCGCGACACCGCCTGGACCCATGTGAAGGCGGGCTGACCCATGGCACCGCCGCACCCCTCCTCGCGCACCCGCCGCCGCGGGGACGCCTCCGGCAGCCGCATGTGGACCTGGTTCATGCTGCCGGGCACCCTGTGGATGACGGGCTTCCTGATCGCCTCGCTGGTCCTCGTCGCGATCCTCGCGGTCGGCACCACCGACGAACTCGGCAACCCGCGCTTCGGCTTCGACCTCTCCGGCGTCCGGGCCCTCGCCGACCCCGCCTACACCGAGGTCCTGGCCCGCTCCCTCGGCTACGCCCTGCTCACCTGCGTGATCTGCCTGCTGGTCGCCTACCCGGTGGCGTACACCGTCGCCCTGCACGGCGGCCGCTACAAGCACGCGCTGATCGCCGCGATCGTGGTGCCGTTCTTCGCCAACTACCTGGTCCGCATGTACGGCTGGTCGGTGGTGCTGTCCGACGACGGCCCCGTGCTGCGCGCGCTGCGCGCCGTCGGACTGGCCGACGGGAACACGAAGATCCTCAACACCGGGGTCGGCGTGGTCGCGGGACTCGTCTACGGCTTCGTGGTCTTCATGATCATCCCGCTGTACGCGGCCCTGGAACGGCTGGACGTCTCCGTCGTCGAGGCCGGCCGCGACCTCTACGGCGGCCCGGTCCGCACCTTCCTCTTCGTCACCCTGCCCGCCACCCGGCAGGGCGCGGCGGCCGGGCTCGTCCTGGTCTTCCTGCCCGCCATGGGCGACTTCGTCAGCGCACAGCTCATGGGGGGACCGGACCAGATCATGATCGGCAATCTCATCCAGGACAAGTTCTTCCAGGGCCAGAACTGGCCGCTGGGCTCCGCGCTGACCATGCTGCTGATGCTCGTCCTGCTGATCGGGATGTTCGGCTACCTGCGGCGCACCCGCAAGGACGAGGCGGAGGCCACCCGATGACCCTGCTGCGCCTGCCCACCGCCACCGCGTCCGCCCGGCCGGCCCCCCGGACCCGAGCCCGGCGCGGTCGCGCCGACCGCAAGCCGCGCGTCCTCGTCGCCGTCACCGCGGTCTTCTTCGCCCTCCTCTACCTGCCCATCGGCGTCGTGGCGCTGTTCTCGCTCAACTCCAAGAAGTCCCTGACCGTCTTCGGCGGGTTCAGCCTGCGCTGGTACCGCGCCTTCGTCCACGACGACGTGCTCCTGGCCTCCCTCGGCACCAGCCTGCGCATCTCCCTGGTGGCGACGGCCGGTTCGGTCGTCCTCGGCGTGGCGCTCGCGCTCGGCCTGGTGCGCTGCCGCACCCGGCTGGGCTCGCTGGCGGGCCTCATCATGCTGGTGCCGCTGATCACCCCGGAGATCGTCACCGGCGTGGCGTCCATGCTGCTGTTCAAGGGGCTCGGCGTGGCCCTGTCGACCGGCACGGTGATGCTCGCCGAGATCACCTTCTCCATCTCGTACGTCACCGTGATCCTCCGCTCCCGGGTGGCCGCGCTCAATCCCGAGGTGGAGGAGGCAGCGATGGACCTGGGCGCCACCCGCTGGCAGGCGGTCCGGCTGGTGACCCTGCCGGCCCTGCTGCCCGCCGTGCTCGCCTCCGCGGTGCTGATCTTCGCGCTGGTCTTCGACGACTTCGTCCTCGCCTACTTCACCACCGGCGTCGACCCGCAGCCGCTGTCGGTGCGCATCTACTCGGCGATCCGCTTCGGCGTGCAGCCCACCATCAACGCCGTCGGCACGCTGATGCTCGCCGGATCCGTGGCGCTGATCGCCCTGGCCCTGTTCATCCCGCGCCTCTTCGGCCGCCGCGGCGGCCTCGACATCCTCTCCGGAGAGTGACCCATGGACGCGACCGAAGCGACCCCGGCCGTCCGGCTCGACGGCGTCTCCAAGCAGTTCGCCGACTCCTACGCCGTCCACCGCCTCGACCTCGACATCGAGGCCGGCCACTTCTTCTCCCTGCTCGGCCCCTCCGGCTGCGGCAAGACCAGCACCCTGCGCATGATCGGCGGGTTCAGCGACCCCACCGAGGGCTCGGTGCTGCTCGCCGGGGAGGACGTGACCGCGCTGCCGCCGAACCGGCGCAACGTCAACACGGTCTTCCAGAGCTACGCGCTGTTCGACCACCTCGGTGTCGCCGACAACGTCGCCTTCGGGCTGAAGCGCAAGGGCGTCGCCAAGGCCGAACTGCGCCGTCGCGTGGGCGAGATGCTGGACCTGGTCCAGCTCGGTGGGCTCGCCGACCGCAAGCCGCTCACCCTCTCCGGTGGTCAGCGGCAGCGGGTCGCCCTGGCCCGCGCGCTGGTCAACCGTCCGGCCGTACTGCTCCTCGACGAGCCGCTGGCCGCCCTGGACCTGAAGCTGCGCCGGCAGATGCAGGTCGAGCTGAAGCAGATCCAGCGCGAGGTCGGCATCACCTTCGTCTTCGTCACCCACGACCAGGACGAGGCGCTGACCATGTCGGACCGGATCGCCGTGATGAACGAGGGCCGCATCGAGCAGTGCGGCACCCCCGAGGACGTCTACGAGCATCCGGCCAGCCGGTTCGTGGCCTCCTTCCTCGGCACCTCCAACCTGATGACCGGCACCTACCGGGGCGGCGAGGTCGCCCTGGAACAGGGCCCCGCCCTCCCCGTCGGCGCCCGGCAGGACATCGCGGACGGCTCCGCCGTCAGTGTCTCCGTGCGGCCCGAGAAGATCTGGCTGTCGGACTTCGAGCCGGGCATGTCGATGCTGCGCGGGGTGGTGCGCGAGACCGTCTACAGCGGCCCGACCACCACCTACCTGATCGAACTCGCCCCGGGCGTGACGCTGTCGGTGCTGGAGCAGAACACGGCCCGCGCCCGCATGGAGGACCGCTGGAGCGGTGGCGAGACGGTGGAGCTGGGCTGGCGGCCCGAGCACTGCCTGGTGCTGGCCTGACCCCTCGACCGTCCCTCTCACGAAAGTGGAACCATGCATCACGACGTGATCGTGCTCGGTGCCGGTCTCGCCGGGCTCGCCGCCGCCCGGGACCTGACCGCCGCCGGCACCGACGTGCTCGTCCTGGAGGCCCGCGACCGGGTCGGCGGCCGCGTCGAGCAGACCCGCACGCCCGACGGCCGCACCGTCCAGCTCGGCGGTGAGGTGGTCGGCCGCGCCCACACCGCGTATCTGGGGCTCGCCGAGGAACTCGGCCTCGAACTCGTCCCCAGCTATGTGGCCGAGCCCGGCCGCATCACCCGCGCCACGCCGGAGGGCCGCTCGGCCGGCGATCCGCCGCACTGGTTCGGCCCCGGGGACGCGTTCCTGCACGAGCGGCTCGGCGCCGAGTTCGCCGCGCTGGCCGCCGGCGTCGATCCCGAGGACCCCTGGTCGCATCCGGAGGCGGACGCGCTGGACCGGCTGTCCGTGGCCGGCTGGCTGCGCTCCCGGCACGCCACGCCCGCCGTGGTGCGCCTGTGGGAGATCGGCCAGCTCGCCCTGGCCGGCGGCTCCTACGAGCGGATCTCACTGCTGGCGGCGCTGCGCAAGAGCGCCGCGGTGCCCGGCCCGGGAACCGGCGACTACGACTACGCCGACTGGGAGGGACTGCGCCTCGCCGAGGGGTCGGCGACGCTCGCCGAGGTCCTGGGCCGCGAACTGGGCCCGCGCGTCCGGCTCGGCTCACCCGTGGCCGCCGTCGCGGTACGCCCCGGCCGCTGCGCCGTACGGCTGTCCACCGGCGAGGTGCTCACCGCGTCGGCCGTCGTGAGCGCGCTGCCGGTGGGACCGCTCAGATCGGTCGCCGTCACCGGCGTGAGCGAGGCCCGGCTCGCCTCCCTGCACCGCCAGCGGCAGGCGGTCGCCGCCAAGTTCGCCGCCGTGTACGACCGGCCGTTCTGGCGCGAAGCCGGTCTCAACGCCCTGTCCGAGGCCGAGGGCGTCCTCGGCAGCACCTGGCCGCAGGGCGACGGCATCCTGTCGGCACTGATTCCGCCCGAGCGCTACGGCGTCCTGCTGGGCACCCCGCCCGAGCTGCGCGGCCCCGAGCTGCTGGCCGAGGCCGCCGCCATGTTCGGCGCGGAGGCGCTCCGGCCCGCCTCCTGCCACCTGCGGCTGTGGGGCACCGACCCGTGGACGCAGGGCTACGTCACCCAGTGGCCGCCGGGCGAGGTCATGTCGGTGGGCCCGCTGCACGGCACCCACGAGCCGCCGTTCTACGTCTGCGGCTCCGACCAGTGGGTCGCCGGTTACATGGAAGGCGCGGTCCGTACCGGCCGCGCCGCCGCCGAGGAGGCGCTGCGCCGTGGCTGACACCGCCCGTCCGACCACCGTCCTGAACCACATCGGCGGCAAGGAGGTGCCGGCCGCCTCGGGAGCCACCCTGCGGCTGATCGACCCGGCGACCGGCCGGCAGCACGGCACGGCCCCGCGCTCGGGCCCCGAGGACGTCGAGGCGGCCTGCCGGGCGGCCGGGGACGCCTTCGACGGCTGGGCGTCGACGACGCCCGCGCAGCGGCAGACCGCGCTGCTGCGCATCGCCGACGCCGTCGAGCGGGCGGCGGACGCGCTGACGAGCGCCGAGGTGGCCGACACGGGCAAGCCGCGCGCCCTGTTCCTGGCCGACGAGATGCCCGCGATCGTCGACGTGCTGAGGTATTTCGCCGGTGCCGCCCGGAACCTGCCGGGCGCCGCCGCGGCCGAGTACACCCCGGGCCGCACCTCCCTGCTGCGCCGCGAACCGGTCGGCGTCTGCGCCCAGATCACCCCGTGGAACTACCCGCTGATGATGGCGGTCTGGAAGGTCGCCCCCGCGCTGGCCGCCGGCAACACCGTCGTCCTCAAACCGTCCGACGGCACACCGTCCTCCGCCGTGCTGCTGGCCCGGCTGGCCGCCGCGCACCTGCCGCCCGGTGTTCTCAACGTGGTGTGCGGCGACCGTGACTCCGGCCGGCTGCTCGTCGCCCACCCCCGTGTCCGGCTCGTTGCGGTCACCGGCAGCGTCCGGGCCGGACAGCAGATCGCCGCCGCGGCGGCCGCCGACCTCAAGCGCCTGCACCTGGAACTCGGCGGCAACGCACCGGTGCTGGTCCACGAGGACGCCGATCTCGACGACGCGGTCGAGCAGTTGTCGTCCCTGGCCTTCTACAACGCGGGCCAGGACTGCACGGCCGCCACCCGGATCCTCGTGCACCACCGGATCCACGAGGTGTTCCTCGACGCCTTCGCCGACCGGGCCGCACGGCGGACGCCGGGCGCCCCGGACGAGGAGCACGCCGACTTCGGCCCGCTCGCCGGCGCCGCCCAACTCGCCACCGTGCGGGGCCTGCTGGACCGGCTGCCGGACCACGCCGAAGTGGTCGCCGGAGGCCTGGCGCTGCCCGTACCCGGCTACTTCCACCAGGCCACGGTGGTGGCCGGGGTCCGACAGGAGGACGAGATCGTCCGCAGCGAGGTGTTCGGTCCGGTCGTCACGATCCAGCCGTTCACGGAAGAAGCCGAGGCATTTCGGATGGCGAACGCCGTCCCGCAGGGGCTGGCCGCGAGTGTCTGGACCCGCGACCACGACCGGGCCATGCGCGCGAGCCGGGCGTTGCAGACGGGCATCGTCTGGGTGAACACCCACGGCACGACCGTCTCGGAGATGCCCCACGGCGGAGTGCGTCACTCCGGCTACGGCAGCGACCTGTCCCTCACCGGTCTGCTCGACTACACGCAGGTCAAGCACGTGATGCTGTGAGGGGGCGGTGGGACCGCCGCACCGCCCCGGTTTCCTGTAGGGGGCATCAGTATTCCCACCGGACTGTGGCCGGATCAGGCATCTGACGGGTGTTCGGATGTGGCGATACTCGGGAGGCCGGGCAATCCGCCCGAACTCACCCTCCGGAGGCCGTAGATGCCGCAGTCCAGTGTTCACACCGCCGCCGTGCTCGAAGCCTGGCTGTCGGGCGCCGAGAGCGCCCAGGGCCAGCTCAACCCCGCCGGGCCGCTGTACGTCGGCGGCGCCGCCGCGGAGGCCGCGCTCACCGACCCCAGCGACTCCCTGTACGGCTTCTGTTCGAGCCCCAGCGGGTCGCACGGCAGCTGGTGCTGCTGATCGTGTGAGCGGGGGGAGCCGCGCGCGAGGCGGCGCGGCTCCCCCCGTCCTGTCGGCGGGCCCAGCGGGGCGTGGACTGGTATGGAGAGGGAGACGGCGAACGGTGAGCGGACCGGTGGCACAGCGGCAGGACATGGGCGAGACCGAGTGGTTCGCCCGGCCCGTACGAAGCATCGCCCGGCCGTGGCGGGACGAGCTCGCCCGGCGGCTGGCCGCCGTGGACGACCTGGCCCGCGCGGAACGCGCCACGGTGCTGGAGGCCGGACACACCGCCCTGCTGCGGTCCCTGCACGCCAAACTCTCCCGCCTGTTCCTGATCGAACTGCACGCGCTGCGCATGACGGCCGGGGGCGGACCCGCGCCGGGGGACGCGGCGGCGGGCACCGACACCCGCACGTGGACCGAGTTCATCGAGCAGGCCGGCGAGGAGGGCTACCTCGACCGGCTGGCGGGCCGCTACCCGACCGTCGCCGCGCGCGTCGCCTCGGTGGCCCGGCTGTCCGTGGCGGCGACGACCGGTTTCGCGGGGCGGCTCGCCGAGGACCGGGTGTTGCTCCGTCGGCTGCTGGGGGTGCCCGCGGGCGAGTTGCGCGCCGTCACGTTCGGCGCGGGTGACAGCCACCGGGGCGGACTGACGGTCAGCCGGGCCGACTTCGCCGGCGGGAGCGTGATGTACAAGCCGCGTCCACCGGAGACCGACGTGGCGCTCGGCGGGCTGCTGGAGGAGATCTACGCGGACTTCCCCGACGCCCCGGCGCCCGAGGAACGCATCCGGGTGCCGCGGATGCTGGGGCGCGGCGGCTACGGCTGGGCCGAGTTCGTCGGCCACCGTTACTGCGCCGACGACGCCGAACTCGCCGCGTTCTACCGCAACATCGGCCACTGGCTGGCCGTCCTGCGCTTCACCGGCGGCACCGACATGCACGCCGAGAACATGATCGCCGCGGGCCCGGTGCCGGTGATCGTGGACGCCGAGACGCTCTTCGACGCCCCCGCACCCTTCCCACCCAGCGGCCGGGGCGACGCGGTGGACGTGGCGGCCGCCGCGATCCGCCGCACGGTGCTGCGCACCGGGCTGCTGCCCGTTCGCGGCACCGGCTTCGCGCTCGGCGGTGTGGACATCTCCGGGGTCGGGGCGCTGCCCGGACAGCAGCCGCTGATCCCGAACCCGGTGATCGCGGACGGCGGCACCGCGGCGGCCCGCTTCCAGGTGGACCTGGTGGCGATGCCCGGCGCGGGCAACCACCCCAGTCCCGCCCCCGTGCTGAGCGCGTACTGGGACCGGGTCCTGGCGGGCTTCAAGGAGATGACCGCGCACCTGCGCCGGCCGGGGACCGACCCGTACCGGCTGCTGCGCCGTTTCGAGGGCGCCCGGGCGCGCCGTATCCTGCGGCCGACGCAGGCGTACGTCGACATCGGCCGGATGCTGTGGCACCCGGCGTCGCTGCACGACGAGCCGGCGGCCGTCGAGCGGGCCCGGGACATCCTGCGGCGCAACGCCGAGGTTCTGCCCGGCGCGCCGACGGACCGGGCGGCGATCGACGGCGAGATCGCGGAACTCCTGGCCGGCGACGTCCCCATGTTCACCTTCACCGTCGACACGGCGGCCGTACGGGCCACGGTCGAGGACTGGCGCACGGCGGACCTGGCGCTGGAGGAGTCGGTGATCCAGGACGCGCTGGTGGGCGCCTACCTCAACGAGCGCTCGCTGCCCGCGCGGGTGCAGGAGGCCGCGCACGACCCGCACGCACGCGACGCGGAGCGCCGGCGCCGGGAACTGGCCGCGCGGATGGTGCGGCGGCTGTGCGACGGCGCGGTGCGCGGCGAGGACGGCACGGTCACCTGGATCAGTCCCGTCTTCACGCCCGCGGGATGGTCGATCAGGGTGCTGCCCGCCGACCTGTACACCGGTCAGGGCGGGGTGGCCCTGACCCTCGCCGAGTACCTGACCGAGGCGCGGGCCGGCCGGGCCGACGACGTGCCGGGTGTCGCCGGGACGTTCGAGGGCGCCCTGCGGGTGCTGGCCGGTACCGAGGAGCGGACGCCGACCCCCTCGGCCGGGGCGTTCAGCGGCGCCGCGTCGCAGGTGTGGACCTGGCTGGCGCTGCACCGGGTGCTCGGCGAGGACCGGCTGCTGGAGCGGGCGGCCCGCAGAGCCGAGCTGCTCGAGGGCCCGCTCGTCGACGACGACGTCGAGGTGGACCTGCTGAACGGGGCGGCCGGCGGCATCGTCCCGCTGCTCGATCTGGCCGGGGCGACGGGGCAGGACCGCTGGCTGGGCGCCGCCGCGCACATCGGGCGCAGGCTGGCCGGGCTGGCCGCCGTCGACGCGAGCGGCGCGCGCTGGACGACCCGGCTCAACCCCGAGGGCATCGGGGGCTTCGCGCACGGCGCGACGGGTATCGGCTGGGCGCTGGCCCGGCTGGCCCTGAGCGAAGCGGGGTCGGCGGCCGAGCGGCGCGACTGGCGCCGGCTCGCCGAGCGGGCCTTCGCCTACCAGGAGTCCCTGTGGCGGCCCGAGCACGGCAACTGGCTGGACGTCCGGGTCGGCGCCGAGGAGGACTTCTTCACGAGCTGGTGCCACGGCAGCGCGGGGATCGGGACCGGCATGCTCGACCTGCACCGGCGCACCGGTGATCCGGCCCGCCTGGACATGGCCCGGCGGGCCGCGGCCGCCTGCGCCGCCGAGGGCTTCGGCTGGAGCCACACGCTGTGCCACGGGGACCTGGGGCTGTGGCAGTTCCTCACCGCGATGGAGTTCGGCGAGCGCGCCGAGCTGGACGGCGAGATCCTCACCAGTCTCGAACAACGCGGCCCGGTCGGGGGGCTGGCCCGGGAGGCCTTCTCCCCGAGCCTCATGTCGGGGCTCGCGGGCGTCGTGCACACCTTGCTGCGCATGCACCCGGCGGCATCCCTGCCCGATCCCCTGCTGCTCGACTGACCGTCCGGCCGCCCCGGCCGGGAGCACCGGCCGGGGCCCGCGGATCAGCCGTCGTAGGGCATGACCCTGAGGATCTTGCCCTTCGGGGTGGCCGCGATGTACCCGCTCTGGCTGTAGGCGTTGCTGAGGTAGACGGACATGCCGGCGGGGTCACCGAAGGTGTCGTCCGGGAGGTTGACCACCAGGTAGCGGGTGTTCACGTGGTCGACCTTCAGCTTCCGCTTCCCTTCGGCCAGCAGGGCCGGCACCTTGTCCCAGTCGAAGCCGTCCAGTTTGACGGGCTTCTCCCCGCCCGACAGCGAGTTGCTGATGATGCCCTTCTCGACGCCCCGGCCCACGTAATAGGTGTACGAGTCGTACGCGGTGTCGCTGCCCTTCACCATCAGGTCGGCGGAGACGTATCCCGGATACACCGTGAAGGATCCGTACCGGTCCCGGCCGGTCTCCTTCTTGAACGCGCGGATCACGCTGCGGATGCCGTCCGGCGTGAGCAGGTCCTTCGCCGTCGTGCCGGTCCGGTCCTTCGCCGAGGGCGTGACGTCCGTACCGGTCGAGCCGCCGGCGGGCTGCTGGGTGGTGGCCGAGCCGCCGGCGGACGTGGTGGACCCGGACCCGTGGGTGCCGCCGTCCGGGAGCTGCGTCCAGACGAGCACCCCGGCGAGCGCCACGCCGGCGACCGGAAGGCCGACCAGCGTCCAGCGGCGCGTACGGTCCGGGCGCACGGCCACGGTGCGGGAGCCGGGGCGCGCGTCGTGCGGGCCGTACGCCGTCGGGGCGCCGGGTGCGGAGTACGGCCCGGAAGCCATCGTGGGCGCGGGGCCGAAGCCGGTGGGCACCGCGTCCGCCGGGCCGGGGACCGGTGCCACGGCCGGGGCGTGCGGCGGGTGGGAGGCGGGCGGCCCGGCCTGGTGGGCGACGCCGTCCAGCACGCGCTGCAGTTCCTCGGCGCCGGGCCGGGCCGCGGGGTCCCGGACGAGGACGCGGGTCAGGACGTCCCGCAGCGGGCCGGCCTTGACCGGCTGCGGGATCTCGTCGGAGAGGACGGCGGCGAGCGTCGCCAGGGTCGTGCCCCGGCGCAGCGGGTGCTGGCCCTCCACGGCCGTGTACAGCATCATCGCCAGCGACCACAGGTCCGAGGCGGGGCCGCCGTCGTGGCCTGAGACGCGTTCGGGGGCCATGTAGTCGGGCGTGCCGATGACCGACCCGGTGGCCGTGAGCGAGGTCGCCTCCCGGACGGCGGCGATGCCGAAGTCGGTGAGCACCGGGCGGCCGTCGGGGCGCAGCAGCACGTTGGCCGGTTTCACGTCGCGGTGCTGGATGCCGGCCTCGTGGGCGGCACGCAGCGCGGCGAGGACCTCGCGCCCGATCCGGGCCGCCTCCTGGGGGCTCATCGGTCCGCGGTCCAGGCGGTCGGCGAGGGAGCCGCCGGTGACGAGCTCCATGACGATCCACGGGTAGGTTCCCGGGCCGCCGTCGACGATGTGGTGGATGGTCACCACGTTGGGGTGGTCGACCCGGGCCAGGGCACGTGCCTCGCGCAGGACGCGCTCCCGGAGCATTCGGGCGGCCTCGGGGTCGTACTCGGCGAGGCCCGGATCGGGCGGCCGGACCTCCTTCACGGCGACGCTCCGTTGCAGCGCCAGGTCCGTCGCGCGCCAGACCATGCCCATACCGCCACCGCCGAGCCGTGCTTCCAGCTCGAACCGCCCGTCGACAACCCGTCTACCGCTGTTGTCGCTGCCCTCTC
Organism: Streptomyces sp. IBSBF 3136; assembly: GCF_036815105.1. NCBI lineage: Bacteria > Bacillati > Actinomycetota > Actinomycetes > Kitasatosporales > Streptomycetaceae > Streptomyces > Streptomyces sp. IBSBF 3136. Next base: position 36,184 of record NZ_JAJSZC010000032.1, on the reverse strand, counting down.
CACTCATGCGCCGGAGCTTAGTTGCCGCCGCCCGGCGCCGGGGCGTCGCCCCCGCCCCGGGTGCGGGACGGCTCCGCGTCACGGGGCGGGGTACGGGGCGGGGTTCAGCGGGTCTCACGGCGGTTGTCCGGGTTGAACCGAGCGCGCGCTGACGGTGTTCACAGCGGCCGCCGGTGCCGGTGGCCGCGCTGGGACTCCGGTACCCGGCAGAGCGCGATGAGCGCGGCGTCGTCGTCGAGCCGCCCTCCGACGTGGGCGAGGAGGTCACGGCGGATGTGGTGCAGCAACTGCTCCGGGCTGTCACCGGCCCACTGGGCGGCCCGTGCCGCGAGCGGGTAGAAGGCGCCGCCCGCGTCACGGGCCTCGATGACGCCGTCGGTGTAGAGCAGGAGGGTGTCGCCGGGCTCCAAGGAGAACGCGTCGAGGGTGTATTCCGCCTCACCGGGTTCGTGGACCCCGAGCGGGGGCGCCGGGTGCACCGGAACCATGACGGCACTGGCATGGCAGAGCAGCAGGGGCGGCGGGTGCCCGCAGCTCAGGATGCGGGTGATCGGGTCGGTGTCCGGGATCTCCACCAGCATCACGGTCGCGAACCGCTCCCCGGTCTCCCCCTCGGTCTCCAGTTCGGGCAGGTTGCGGGCCACGCTCTGCTCCAGCGCCTTGGCCAGGGCGGGCAGCGTGGTGTGGTGGTGCGCGGCCTCCCGGAACGCCCCGATGAGGAGCGCCGCCTCGCCGATGGCGGACAGGCCCTTGCCGCGTACGTCGCCGATCATCACCCGTACGCCGTTGTCGGTAGGGGTGGCCGCGTACAGGTCGCCGCCGATCTGCGCCTCGGCCTCGGCGGCCATGTACAGGCAGGCGATCCGCATGCAGCCGATCTGCTCCGGCAGCGGCCACAGCAGGACGTGCTGCGCGGCCTCGGCGACCATGCGCACCTGGGCCAGCTGGTGCCGGCGCCGGTCGCGCAGGACGCAGTAGAAGACGGTCAGGGCCGACAGGACCGCCAGGGCGAGGATCTGCACCAGCACGTTGCGGGTGAACAGCACGCCGAAGTGCCAGCCGATGTACGCCTGTGCTCCCACGGCCAGGAAGCCGACCAGTCCGGTGATCCACGGCCCGGCGAACGACGCGGTGATCGCGGGGGCGATCACCAGCAGCGGACCGAGGTGGATGTCGGCCGGGACCAGCTGGTCCACGACCGTGATCACCACGATGAGCAGGACGGGGATCACCAGCAACGCGTGACTCGACTGCCACGGCTGCCGCACCGCGGCAAGGCCTCGCCGAACATCCACGTCTCCACAGTGCACCACCGCGCGGTGGCCGACGAGCGGAGGACGGCCGACGTGGGAAGCGGGCGGACGTGCGGGATCGGGGCCGCCCGGCATGCCCGTGTGAGCCCTGTATGCGCCCCTGGGCGTACGGCGAGACTGGCGCGGTACCGGCCCCGATGTGCCGGCGATTCTCCAGGAAAGGCAGGTCGGTGGCGATGCTGTTGCGACTGCCCACCTCCGTGTCCGAGGCGCGGGAGTGTCTGGCCGAGGGGGCCGTGCCGATCGGCGGGGCCACGCTGCTGTGGGCCGAGTGGCAGCGGGACGGGTTCCCGGCCCTTGCCATGTCGCTGCGCGGCGTCCCGGAGGCCAACGCGCTCGGACGGGGTTCGCTGGGCGCGGCCGTGGTGCTGCACCGGATCGACGACCGGGTACCGGACGTGCTGCGGCTGGCCGCCGCCGGCGTCGGGACCGGCGCCGTGCGCCGTACGGCGACGGTCGGCGGCAATCTCGTGGGCAGCACACTGCGCTGCCTGCTGCCCGCCGCCCTCGTCCTGGAGGCGCGGGCATCGGTGCTGGGGCAGGACGGGGTGCAGGAGACCGACCTGGCCGAGGTCACGGCCAAGCGCCCGCTGCTGCTCGGCCTGCGTTGGCGGGAGCCGGTCGCCAGCGCCTACCGCAAGCTGCCGGCCGAACCGGGGGGCCGGCCACCCCTCACCGTCGCTGTCGCCCTGCACGCCGACAGCCCCGGACGCCGCCGCCTGCGCGTCGCCGTGCGCGACGGCTACGAGGTGGTCGGCGGGGGCGCCCCGTGCGACGACGGCGCCGACGCCGCGCTGCACACCCTGCGAGGCACGGCGCTGGGCGAGTTGCCGGACGCCGCGTGGGACGTCGTGCACGGACAGGTCGACGAAGTACTGCGGGCCGCCGACGGGGGGTGAGCGGTCCGGCGGCGCGCGCCGATGTCCTTCGATGCGCGGCTCGGGGCGGGGTCAGCGGCGGTCACACCGCTCAAGCCGGGTCCGCCGACGCGACCGTCGGACGACACACCGCTCAAGCCGGGTCCGCCGACGCGACCGTCGGACGACACACCGCTCAGGCCATGTCCGCCGAGGGGACCGTCGGGGTGGGCGGTCGGCCGACGGCGCCGGGGGCGAGCAGGAGGAGGGCGTCGACCAGGTCCTCCGCGGGGCCGCCGGTGGCCAGCCGGCGCAGTTGCAGGCCCATCACCAGGGCCACCGTCGTGGCCGCCAGGCGTTCCGCGTCCGGCACGCCCAGGGCGGTGAGGATCCGCGCGGCGAGCCGGTCGTAGGCCCGGAACGCCTCCGCCGCCGCCTCGCGCAGCCGTTCGTCGCGGCCGGCGTGCAGGTACAGCTCGAAGGGCGCGAGATGGGCGCTGTCGAGGGCCGTGCCGCACGCGATGTTGCCGGCCAGCGAGGCGGCGTCCTCGATGTCGATGTCGTCGGTCCGGCACTGGTCGGCCAGTTCGGTGAAGTATCGGGCCTCCTCGCGCACGAAGTGCAGCAGGCTCTCGCGCAGGAGGTCGTGCTGGGTCTCGAAGTGGTAGGTGACCGAGCCGAGCGACACCCCGGCCTCTTTGGCGATCCGCCGGTTGGTGACCGCGGCGACCCCGTCCGCACCGATGATCCGCAGAACGGCGGTGATGATGCGCTGGCGCGTGGTGGCGGAGGGGGCGTCGTTCGGCATGCCACGCATTGTTCCACCAGCCGTCGCCCTCCCCGGACTGCCGGGTGTTCGCCGGCCGGCCGGTGGACAGCGCGCCCGACTCTCCCTATTGTTCGTTCGAACGAACAGAACCGGAGGGTAACCGTGCGGATCGCTGGGGCAACTGTTCTGCTGACCGGAGTCACGGGGGGTATCGGCGGCGCGCTCGCCGCCGAACTGTCGGCCCGGGGCGCCCGTCTCGTGCTCACCGGGCGGCGGCGCGAAGCGCTGGAGCCGCTCGCCGAGCGCTACGGAGCGCGGACGGTGGTGGCCGATCTCGCCGACGCCGACGACGTCCTGCGGCTGGCGGAGGAGGCCGCCGACACGGACATCCTCGTCGCCAACGCCGCCCTTCCGTCCAGCGGTGACGTGCTCGACTACACGCCCGCACAGATCGACCGGGCGCTCGCCGTCAACCTGCGCGCCCCCGCGATGCTGGCCCGGCTCCTCACTCCTGCCATGGTGACCGCCGGACGCGGGCACATCTGCTTCGTCGGGTCCCTCTCGGGCGTCGCGGCCACCAGGTCGTCGTCCCTCTACAACGCGACCAAGTTCGGGCTGCGCGGCTTCTCCCTGGCCTTCCGGCAGGATCTGCACGGCACGGGCGTCGGGGTCTCGATCGTGCAGCCCGGCTTCGTCCGCGACCTGGGCATGTTCGCGAACACCGGTTCGCCGGCGCCCGGGGGCGTGCGCACGGTCGCGCCGGAACGGGTCGTCAAGGGGGTGACGCGGGCGATCGAACGGGACGTCGCCGAGATCAACGTGGCGCCGCTGGAACTGCGGTTCCTCACCAAGGTCGCGTCCCAGTTCCCGGGCTTCTCCGAGCGGGTGCAGCGGCTGGCGGGGGCGGAGCGGAGCATGGACGCGATCGTGGCGGCCCAGCGGTCCAGCCGCTGACCCCCGGGCGCCGGCGCGTTCAGTGCACCCAGGCGCCCGGGCCGCCGCCGCGCCACTCGATCCACTCGGCGCTCACCACGTCCTCCGGTTCCACGTCCTCCAGACCGGCACCGCGCAGGAACTCGACGATGTCGATCACCGTGTACGCCATGCCCACGAAGGAGCCGGCGACGCGGACACGGCGGCCACCGTCCGGTGCGGCGGGGTACACGACGACCTGGACGACCTGGGGCATGCCGTCACCCTCGCCCGGGGCGGGCGGTGCCGCACCCGGTGGGCCGCCGTTCGTGCCGGTGGTGACATCACGGGCGGGAACGGGGGTACCCGCGACTGGCGGAGGTCCATGATGTTCGAGGCAGGAGATATCCGTGAGTGGCGGGGTCACGACGTGGTGGACCCAGACGGCCACAAGATCGGTGTACTGGAGTCGGTCTACGTGGACACGGCGACCGACAAGCCCTTGTTCGCGACCGTGACGGTGGGGCTCCCCACCCGCCGCCGCCTGGCGTTCGTACCGCTCGTCGGGGCGACGGTCGGTCCGAACTACCTGAAGGTGGCCCACGGCAAGGACGTGGTCAAGAAAGCCCCCGCGATCGACACCGACGGCGAGCTGCACGCCACGCACGAGCCGGGTGTCTTCGCGCACTACGAACTCGACTATGCGCCGGGCAGCGGCGGCGAGCGACGTCTCGCCCGCCGCTGACGGCACCCTGGACGTCGGGAGGTCCGATGAGTCTGTTCCTGCTGCTGATCCTCGTCGCCGTGGTGCTGGGAATCATCGGATTCGCCACACACGGCCTGTTCTGGCTGCTGATCATCGGCGCCGCCGTCCTCGTCGTCGATCTCGTCTACGCCGGAACGCGGCTGCGCCGGGGCGGAGGAAGGAAGCACCGGCTGGCCCGTTGACCGTACGGGCGCCCGGGGGCGGGCGCGGTCCGGTCAGCCCAGGCCGAGGACGGACATCGTGCGTTCGGCCATGCGCCGCTCCCCCAGCGCGTTGGGGTGGACCGGGACGATGTTCCGGCCGAACAGCAGCGGTTCGATCCACCGTGTCCCGACGGCTTTGCACGCGTCGTGCCCCTCGGACGCCTGCGCGAAGTCGACGTACGTGGAGCCGGTCTCCGCGGCCGCCCGCGCGACGACGGCGTTGAGGTGGGCCTGCAGGGCGCGCAGGTACGGCACGTCGCCGGAGGCGATGGGCAACTGGGCGAAACAGGAGGGTTCGGCCGTCGCGGGCGTGATCCACGGGTAACCGAGCACCGCCACCCGGGCGCCGGGCGCCTTGGCGCGGACGCTGTTCAGGGCGGACTTGAGCGCGGGGTAGGTGTTGGCGTCGATCGCGTCGTCGAACGAGCTGCCGTACTTGTCCTTGCAGGGGCTGCCTTTGCCGCCGCTGAGGACGCCGGCGGTGCCGCAGGCCAGTATGGCGTTGATGAAGGTGCCGTTGTCGTTGCCGCCGATGGTCAGCGTCACCAGGTCGGTGTCCGCGGCGACCGCGTTCACCTGGGGCGCGACCCCCGGGTACTGCGCCTGGGTGAAGTCCTTGGTCTGCGCGGCACCGCAGGTCACGTCCGTCAGCCGGGCTCCGGTGCGCGCGGCGATGACGTGCGGGTAGTCGGCGGTGGAGCGCAGACACAGCAGGTTGGTGACGTCGACGGGCAGGACGCCCGAGGCGGCGCTGTAACTGTCGCCGAGGGCGGCGTACTTCAGGGGTGCGGTGGCGTGGGCGGGGCTTCCGGTGACGCTGAGGGCCAGTGTTCCGGCGGCCGCTATTGACGCGGCCATGACACGACGCAGGGCAGGCACGGGCATGATGCTCTCTCTTCTCGGGACGGGTACGCGGAAGCGGACGGGCGGGGGCGCCCGGGGCGTGCTGGTTCGCGAGAATGCGGCGGCTCGAGCAACGGGAAGTACCGGCCGACGGGACGCGGGCTGGGCGAAAGAGCGCACGTCGAAGGCCGTGGAGACCGGCGGCGGGATTACCGCTCGGTTCTACTGATAGGTAATGTGCGGGCGCCGGAACGCCGCGTCAACAATGTTGACCGAACTTCTTGAAAACCTGACCGCCCCCGGGTGAGGGCGGGCCGCCGCCTATGCTGAGCCGCATGCTGCAGACCGGTTCCGGTTCCACCACCCGCGATGCCATCCACACCGCCGCCGCCCGGCTCTTTCGGGACCAGGGGTTCGCCAGGACCACCGTCCGCCGGATCGCGGCGGACGCCGGGACCGACCCGGCGCTGGTGATCCGTCACTTCAAGAGCAAGGAGCTGCTCTTCCTGGAGACGATGCACCTGACCATCGACGACGAACCACTGCTCGACGTCCCGCTGGACCAGTTGGGCGAGCGCCTGGCCGAACTCCTCCTGGACCTCGACGGATCCGTCCGCGGCATCTTTCTGGCCCTGGTCCGCGGCAGTAACGAGGACCAGATCCTGGGCCGGCTGCGGGAGACCCACGAGAAGGTGTTCGTCGAGCCGCTGCGCGGCCGGCTGTCAGGGCCTGAGGCCGACCTGCGGGCCAGGCTGGCGGCGTCGCTGGCCGGAGGGCTGTTGTACGCGCTGTGGGTGGCCCGGGACGAAACTCTGCTCAGGACCGACAGCAAGGAACTCATCGCCCACTACGGCGCGCTCTTCCAGGAGATCCTGACGCCGCGTCCGTGAGGACACCTGAGCGCGCCCGTCGAGAGGGGCCGGTCGTCGCCTCGGCGGCCGGTCGTCGTGCGAGCGACGGGAGGACCCCCGCGAGGATGGGGTGTTCGTCCAGTGTTCGCGGCGCGGGGACGCCCGGAGACTGCCTCACATGACGAATGGAACGCCACCCCGGAGACCGGGCGCCGGCGCGGCCGGATCACTCGCTTGCCGTGCCGCCGCCGAGGCGGTCGGCACGGGGCTGCTGGTGGCGGTGGCCGTCGGCGCCGGGATCCAGGCCACCCGGCTGTCGCAGGACGCGGGTGTGCGGCTGCTCGCCTGCTCGCTGGCCGCCGCCCTCGGCCTGGGGGTGCTGATCACGCTGCTCGGGCCGGTGTCGGGCGGTCATCTCAACCCGGCCGTCACCCTGTCCGCCTGGTACTCCGGCCGCCGCGGGGCCGCGGGGCCGGCGCTGCGGGAGGTGGCCGTGTACGTACCGGCGCAGACGGCCGGCGCGATCGGGGGTGCCGTGCTGGCCGACGCCATGTTCGCGAGGCCGCTGCTGAGGCTGTCCACCCACGAGCGGTCCGGTGGACACCTGTGGCTGGGCGAGGCCGTCGCCACGGCCGGGCTGATCCTGCTCGTCGTCGGCCTGGAGCGCGGCGGCCGGGCCCGGTCGATGCCGGCCGCCGTGGCCGCGTACATCGGTGCCGCCTGCTGGTTCACCTCCTCGACGGCCTTCGCGAACCCGGCGGCGACGATCGGCCGGGCACTGACCGACACCGCCGCCGGGATCGCCCCGGGCTCCGTGCTTCCGTTCGTCGCCGCCCAACTGTGCGGGACGGCAGTTGGGTCGGTGGCCGCGACGGTGCTGTTCGGGCGCCGGGGCCCGGAGGGGGACGGCGCCGCCTTCCCCCTCCGAAGGCCGTGTCCGGTCGGTGCGGTTCTTCCCCTTCCGGTCCGGCCGGGTCCGGCTCAGCCCAGCTTGAACTTCTGCGCCGCCGATCCGTTGCAGTCCCAGATCTGCAGCCGGGTGCCGTTCGCCGTGGCCCCGCTCGGCG
>NZ_JAJSZC010000032.1:0-28503 GCF_036815105.1 Streptomyces sp. IBSBF 3136 | reverse complement strand
TGCCGTTCGCCGTCCCGTTGCCGTTGACGTCCAGGCAGCGGCCCAGCGTGCCGAGCGAGTTGTCGGTGCGGTGGAACCAGTGCTGGTCGACCGCCCAGGACTGGCAGTCCCACAACTGCACGGCGGAGCCGTTCACCCCGGTGTCGTCGGCCGCCACGTCGACGCACTTGCCGCCAGGCGCCGCGACCGGGGCGCCGCCGGCCACCGAGAACTTCTGGGCCGCGGCGCCGTTGCAGTCCCAGATCTGCAGCCGGGTGCCGTTCGCCGTGGCCCCGCTCGGCGAGTCCAGGCACCGCCCGGACTGCGGGTTCAGCAGCGAACCGTCCGCCTGCTGCACCCACTTCTGGCCACCGACACCGTTGCAGTCCCACAACTCGACCTGCGTGCCGTTCGCCGTCCCGTTGCCGTTGACGTCCAGGCAGCGGCCCAGCGTGCCGAGGGAGCCGTCGGCGTTGTGGGTCCAGTACTGGTCCTCGGCGTAGGTCTGGCAGTCCCACAGCTGAACGGCGGTGCCGTTGACCCCGGTGTCGTCGGCCGCCACGTCGACGCACTTGCCGCCAGGACCGGTGACCGTTCCCTGCGGTCCGCCCGGCACGTCGGTCTCACCGGTGTAGCCGACCGAGACGATGTCCGCCTGGACCGCGTTCTCGGCCGCGTCGGTGGGATAGCCGGAGACCATCACACCCTCGAAGAACGTGCCCCTGTTCCAGTTGCTGTTGTCGCCGCCGATGCCGAGGATGATGCCGCCCTCCTGGTGCATCGGCTGGTAGCCGCCGCGCGTCGGCAGGGCGCCGTCCCACCACGTGGTCAGTCCACCGGACCGTGCGTCGCCGCCCTTGAGGGCGTACCGCGTCTGCCCGTTGTTCTTGAGCACGGCGGTGACGTACGTGCTGCTGTTGCCGCGGTTGGCGGTGTTGGAGCCGTTGTCGCCCTGGAACATGCCGTTCTCCAGGTCCGCCTCGACCCAGGGCCCGGAGCCGGTGCAGGGCGTGAAGTAGCAGGTGGTCGCGATACTGACCGCGTCCATGTGACCGTTGCCGGTGTCGGCCGGTGTGCTCTCGGCGTTGCCGTAGTCGAAGCAGCAGGCGGAGCCCACGTGCGTGCCGCTCGCCACCATGTAGGCGCCCTCGGGCTGTCCGTTGACGGCGACACCGGAGGCGACGCCCGTGTAGCGGTAGCCGACTCCGGGCGAGATCCACACACCGTAGACCTTGTGGCCGCCCGCGGTGACCGCGATCTCACTCGCGTCCGCCCCGCGGTCCGCGCCCATGCCGGCGGTCCCGGCCGGGCCCGGGGTCAGGTCGTTGTGCCGTGCGGTCTGGTCGTAGATCCTGGTGATCCGGCAGGTCGTGCCGCCGCAGAAGGTGTCCTGGCGCCCGGCGTCCGCGTAGCCGCCGGGTGCCAGCAGGCCGATGTCGGCCTTCGCCCCGTCCGAGGCCCGGGAGACCTGGTAAAGGGGGCCGGCGTAGGAGGCGAACAGCGCGCGCACCGTGCTGTGCGCGGCGACGCACGGGGTGCCGGCACCCCCGTAGATGTCGCATGGCCGGGAGCCGGCGGCGTTCGCCGGCCCGGCCAGGCCGACCAGGGCACCCAGCAGGAGTACCAGGACGGCAAGGATCGATCTCTTTCCGCGCATCGTCTGCTCCTCGAAGGACGGGACGTGCTTGAACGGGCGGACGTGAAAGTCGAGTTCGGGGAATCACACCGACCGCTGCGGAAGGTACGGACCATGGTGGGTCACGTCAAGATTTGTTGCTTCCTCCTTATTTAAAGCTTTGTACGTGTCCTGAAATGTTGCTTCTCGGTGGGTTCCCTGGGCTCTCCGTCACTCAGTGGGCCGGGGCCGAGATCTCGCGCTTGAGGATCTTGCCACTCGGGCCCATGGGCAGCGCGTCCACCAGCCAGAGCCGGCGCGGGTACTTGTACGCCGCCACCCGGTCCCGCACGTACTCCTGGAGCTCGGCGGCGCTCGCCTCGGCCCCCGGGCGCAGGACGACCGCCGCCGCCACCTCCTCGCCCAGCCGCTCGTCGGGCACACCGACGACCGCCGCCAGAGCGACCGCGGGGTGCTCGTGCAGAACTTCCTCGATCTCGCGCGGGTAGACGTTGTAGCCACCGCGGATGATCAGGTCCTTCTTGCGGTCGACGATGTACAGGTAGCCGTCCTCGTCCCGCCGGGCCAGGTCGCCGGTGCGCAGCCAGCCGTCGGGCACGGTGGCCGCGGTCTCCTCCGGGCGGTTCCAGTAGCCCTTCATCAGATTGGGCCCGCGCACCACCAGTTCACCGACCTCGCCCGGGAGCACGTCCTGGCCGGTGTCGTCCAGCAGCCGTACCTCGACGTCGCGGATGGGCGTCCCGATGGACCCGGGCTTGCGGGGGCGGTCGGGGTGGTTGAAGGAGACGACCGGGCTGGTCTCGGACATGCCGAAGCCCTCCAGCACCATGCAGCCGAACCGCCGCTCGAACCCGTGCAGGACCTCCACCGGCAGGGACGCGCCGCCCGAGACGCACATGCGCAGGGTGGACACGTCGGCGTCGGCGGCACCCGGGTGCTGCAGCAGGGCCGCGTACATCGTGGGCACCCCCTCGAAGACGGTCGCCCGGTCGCGGGCGATGGCGTCGAGCACGGCCTGCGGGTCGAACCGCGGGACGAGGGTGAGCGCGGCGCCGCTGTACACGGCGACGTTCATGGTGCAGGTCTGCCCGAATATGTGGAACAGCGGCAGGCAGCCCACGATGACGTCGTCGGGGGTCAGCCGCTGCACGTGGACGACGTTGACCTCCGTGTTGTGGCGCAGCCCCGCGTGGGTGAGCGCGGCGCCCTTGGGCCGGCCGGTCGTACCGGAGGTGTACAGCAGGACGGCGACGTCGTCACCGGCGACGGGGGCCACCTCCGGCCGCGGCTCCAGCCGCGCCAGCTCGGCGGCGAAGGCGGCGGGTTCGACGGCGATGCGCCGCACACCGGCCGCCGCCGCGCCCTGGGCGCCCTCACCGGGCGCCTGGTGCCATTCGAAGAGGAGCACCGCGCCGGAGTCCCGCAGGTGGTACTCGGTCTCCCGCTCCTTGAGCAGCGGGTTCATCGGTACGACGATGCCGCCGGCGCGCAGCACCGCGTAGTACAGGACGACGAACTCGGGCACGTTCGGCAGCATCAGGGCGACCCGGTCGCCGGTCCGCAGCCCCTCGGTGCGCAGCAGTGCGGCTGCCTGCGCGCTCAGCCGGTCCAGCTCGGCATAGGTGGTGGTGTCCGTCCCCAGCCGCAACGCCGTGGCGTCGGGCCGCTTGCCCGCGGTCTCGGCCAGGAACTCCGCCAGATTCGCCATGATGCCTCCTCGCACGCATGTTCGCTGCCGCGCCGGACTCCCCCGCCGACACTCACGGCATGGTGGCTTTCGGCTGGATGAAGATCCATGGCCGGGCGGACAGCGCGGGGCGGACAGGATTGTTCCTGGCGACAACAAGCACCTCGTACGCTGCGGGTATGAGTCTGTCGGACGTGAGCGCCGCCCTGCGGGTACGGCTGCCGGAGCTGGGCGAGCGGATGGCGCGGCGCATCCGTGCGGAGGTGGAGGCCTACGCGGACGAGTCGCTGATCCCGTTCGCGTCGCTGCGGGAGTCGTGCACGGCCAACGCCGACCAGTTGCTGGGGCGGTTCGCGCTCGACGCGGAGCCCGACGTGGAGCCGGCGGAGCGGACCGGCCGTCTGCGGGCCGAGCAGGGGGTGCCCCTCGCGGACACGCTGCACGCGTACCGGATCGGCTTCGGGTACCTGTGGGAGCGGATGGTCGACGAGGCCCAGCGGCACCCGGAGGTCACGGACGCCCATCTGGTGGCCGGGTCCTCGGAGATCTGGGCGCAGTTCGGGCGCTACGCGGAGGCGGTCGCCGCGGCCTACCGCGAGGCCAGCGCCGAGCTGGCCCTGCGACGCGAGGCGCGCCGCTCGGCGCTGGTCGAGGCGCTGTTCACGGGCGCGCTCGCGGACCGTACGACGCTGTGGGAGACGGCACGGCAGCTCGGTCTGCCCGAGCGTGGCCCGTACGCGGTGGTGGCCGCCGCGGTGCCCGATCCGGGCGGGGAGCCGCTGCCCGGGATCGAGGGGGCCCTGCGTCAGTCGGGTGTGCCGTCGGCCTGGCGGCTGCTGCCGGACGCGCAGCTCGGGCTGCTCTCGCTCGCCCATCCCGACGCCGAGCCGGTGATCGGGCGGGCGCTGCGGCGGCGTTCGGCGCGGGTGGGGGTCAGTCCGCGGTTCGACTCGCTGCGCGACACCCCGCAGGCGTTGCGGTTCGCGCGGCTCGCGCTGGCCGGGCTGCCCGGCGAGGGGGCGGGCGTGGCCCGCTTCGACGACAGTCCGCTCGCCATGCTGGTCGCCGCCGCTCCCGCCGAGGCGGCCCGCCTCGTCGAGACCGTCCTCGGCCCGGTCGTCGAGCTGCCGGCTCCCGAGCGGGCGCGGCTGCTGCAGACGCTCGGGCACTGGTTCACGAACGGGGGCGTCGCCGCCGAGACGGCGAGCGGGCTGTTCATCCACCCGAACACGGTGCGCTACCGGCTCCGCAGGGTGGAGAAACTGACGGGACGTTCGCTCTCCGATCCCGCCGATCTGGCCGATCTCGGTGCCGCCCTGCATGCGCTGCGGCTCGTCCCCCGGCCGGAGGGGCGCCGCGAGCGACGATCACCGTAGGTAGCCGGACGGCTCGCGCGGTGACGGAAAGTGTTCGTGAAGGTTTCGGGTCCGCGGGTGAGATTAATCGTGACTTCGGGGCACTAGAACGGGAGGAATGCTGCTACCCGGCAGGAGGCACACCATGATCGCCCTCGGCATCATTCTGCTCATAGTCGGCTTCATCACCGGCATTTCGATCCTGTGGACCATCGGCATCATCCTCGCGGTGGTGGGCGCGGTCCTGTGGATCCTGGGCGCGATGGGGCACGCGGTCGGGGGCCGTCGGCACTACTGGTAGCCACCGGGCGCGCTGCGGCGTGGCGCCGGACCAGGTCCGAGGCACGGCCGCCAGGCCGGCTACCCGGCCTGGAAGCGCACGGCCATCTCCACCGTCACGTCGTCACCCTCCCCCAGGCCCAGGCCGGTGCGCACCGCGCTCTTCAGCGGCAGCAGGTACCCGCCGCCCTTCGGAAAGAGCGATGTCGTGAAGGCGGTGCCGCCGATCCGGGCTTGAAATTGTCGGCCGTCAGAGCTTGGCCCCGAAGTCCTGGGTCCACCACGGGCCGCCCGCGCCCCGGTGGACGCCGACGCCGATGTTCTTGAACGAGCAGTTGAGAATGTTGGCGCGGTGACCGGGGCTGTTCATCCAGGAGTCCATCACGGCCTCGGGGGTCTGCTGGCCCTTGGCGATGTTCTCCCCGTACGTGGACCAGCGGTAGCCCGCCGCGGTGATCCGCTGGCCGGGGTCGGCGCCGTCCGGGTTGGTGTGCTCGAAGAAGTTCCGCGCGGCCATGTCGTCGGAGTGGGCCTGCGCGGCCTTCTCCAGTTGCGGGTCCTCGGTGAGCGGCCCGCAACCGGCCTTCGCCCGCTCCTCGTTCACCAGCGCGACCACCTGGCCGACGGTGTCCGAGGGTGTCGGTGCCGCCGGCTCGGGGACGGCCACGCTCGGCGTCGGGCGGACCGGGCGCGCGGGCGCCGAGGCGCTCTTCCTCACGGGTGCGGGGGCCTTGGGGGAGGCGCTCTTCTTCTTCGGCGCCGAGGCCGACGCGGACGGTGTCGCGGAGGCCGAGGGCGACCGCGTGGTCTCCTCGGCACGGGGCGCGGAGAGGCCGACCACCGCGTCGCCGGCCTCGCGCGTCGCGGCCGGCCCGTCGTTCCCGGCGTCGGGGCCCGTACCGAAGTACCACAGGCCGCCGCCGGCGACGCAGGCCGCCACGACGGCGCCGCCCACGGCCCTGCGGCGCAGGCGCCGACGGCGGCGGGTCTCGCCCCGGGAGGCCGTCCGGCCTCGCGCGGCGCGGCGCCCGGCGCCGGAGGAGGCGTTCGTGACGGCCCGGCCCTCCGCGGCCTCGGCCGGGGACGCCGCCCCGGCGACGGCGAACGCGTCCGCGGGACGGGTCCTCGCGAGCAGCGCGGCCGAGACGCCGACCAGGGCCAGGCCGGCCAGCAGGCCCTCGGCGGGCAGCAGGCCGCTCCACAGACCCGAGCAGCGCGCGCAGCCGCGGGCGTGCCGGGCTATGCGCTTGCGCCACAGCGCCGAGGGTATGCCGTCCCAGGCGGCCAGCACACCGCGGAGCTCCTCGCACGGCGGCTGCGCGTCGAGGGCGCGCACCACCACGCGGGCCGCCTCCAGTTGGGCCTTCATCCGCTGCACCCGGACCGCCGTGTGCTGGGGCGACAGCTCCAGGGCCGCCGCGACCTCGCCGCGGGTCAGTTCACCGGCGCACTCCAGCCACCACAGCGACAGCAGCCCCCGGTCGTCCGGCTCCAGCCAGCGGGTGGCGCGCGCGGTCTCCTGGCGCTGGCCGGACAGTTGCAGCTGCACGATGGTCAGGTCCACGAAGTCGGCGCCCGGATCGGCGAGGTCCTCGGCCTCCTCGACGGCACCCGGGGCGAACTGCCGGTGCTGCCAGTGCGTACGGACCTGGTTCATGGCGATCGCCACGAGCCAGGAGCGGAAGCTCTCGGGAGTACGCAGGCCGCCCAGCGCGTCCAGGGCGCGGAGCATGGTCTCCTGCACCACGTCGTCGACATCGACCGAGCCGTTCAAAGCACGTCCCACGATGTTGTAGACCAGCGGGAGGTACGCGCTGACCAGGGCGTCCTGGGCGTGCGGATCGCCCGCCCCGGCAGCGGTCACCAGTGCCGCCGACTCCACCGCGTGCTGAGTACTCATCTGAAGCTTCCCTGTCCTCGATGCCGAACGCTGCTGTCCGATATCTGGGAGACCGCTCGTCGAGGCCCGGATAACAACTTCTTCGGAGACTCGTTCGAGATCGTTCGACGAGAGGGTCGTCGCACCGGCCCGCGACCGCAAGGAGACAGATCACAGCGGCCGTGGCCGTGAACCGCCGTCAGGTCCGCGCCCCCTTCTGGTATCCCGGTCGCCGGGCCGCGCCGGTCAGGTCTGACGGCAGAGCGCGTCGCCCAGGGCGGTGCGCGCGTAGCGGACGGTGCGGCCGCTGCGGGTGCGGCTGAGGAGGCCCGCGTCGTAGAGGACGGCCAGGTGCTGGCTGACCGCGCCCGCGGTGACGTCGAGGCGGTGGGCGAGTTCGGTCGTGGAGGCCGGTTCAGCGAGGAGACCGAGCAGCCGGGCCCGAGGGCGGCCGAGGAGACGTACCAGTGCCTGGTCGGTGACCGGCGGCGGCGCCTCGGAGAGGGTGCCCCGGCCGCGGGCCGGATAGATGAGCATCGGGGGGCGGGTGGCGTCGAGCACCGTCTGGGCGCCGCGGGCGAAGAGCGTCGGCATCAACACCATGCCGCGGCCGGCGATGCGGATGTCGGCCGACGGCCAGGGGGCCGTGTCGCCCGAGCGTCTCAGCAGCAGTTGGTCGCCCGTCCACACCAGGCGCGGGTCGAGTCCGGAGAACAGCGCCGCCGCCCCCTGTTCGGCCAGCACCCGCGCCTGGTGGGCGAGGTCTGCCTCCAGGATGCTCTGCACGCGCGGCCACCAGCCGTCGCTCAGGCAGGTGTGCCAGTAGGCGTCCAGCGCGTCGGTGAGCCGGGCGAGGAAGGCCGCCGGGTCGGCCAGGCCGCGTGCCACGACCGGCGGGAGCGCGTCGCCGGTGCGGTAGGTGGCGCGGAAGTCGGAGACGACGACGGCCGGCGGGGTGCGGCGGACCTCGTCGAGCTCCTCGGCGAAGACGGGCCGGGCCCGGGACGGACGCGGCGTCAGGAAGTCGGGGACCCACAGCCAGGGGGCGATCAGGGCGGGGAGCAGTTCGCGGTCGAGGGAGTCGAGGCGCGGGCGGATACGGCGCAGCCACGGCCGGTGGTGGGGGTAGCGGGCCGGGTCGTGCAGACAGCGCAGCGAGAACACCGTCTCCTGCAGCGGGGAGTAGGCGAACGAGGTGGTGGCGAGGTCACCGATGACGAACCGGAACTCGATCATTGAGCGCCACGCTAAATCATTGTCGGGTGCGTGTGGCGAGCGGGTTGGCTGTTCGACATGACCACGACACCAGTTTCGCAGGGTCCTGACCAGGACGGCAGTACCGGGGCGCCCCGTGCCACCCGCGCCGGCGGGTTGCTGCCGGCCGACCCGGTACTGCGCCTCGCCACCGTTCTGACGGCCGTCAACTCCCTGGGCAACGGCCTGTACTTCCCGCTCGGCGTCCTGTACTTCACACGCGTCGTCGGCCTCGACGCGACCGCGGTCGGGCTCGGGCTCACGGCCGCGGGTCTGGTGGGTGTGGCCGCGGGGGTGCCCGCCGGACGGGCCGCGGACCGGTGGGGCGCCCGGCGGGTGGGCGCCCTGCTCTGGGGCGGTACGGGGGTCGCCACGGCCGCCTACACCCTGGTGCACTCCTACGCCGGATTCCTGGTCGCGGTGATCTGCGCGACGGCGCTGCAGATGGCGAGCCGCGGTGTGCAGGGCGCGCTGTACGCCGACGTGCTGCCCGCGGCGACGCGCGTGGAGGCCCGGGCGTATCTGCGGATGGTGACCAATGTGGGCATGGGGGTGGGCGGCGTGCTGGGCGCGGTGGCGCTGCAACTTGACACGCGTGGGGCGTACTTGACGGTGATCGCGCTCAACGCGCTGTCCTTCGCCGGTCCCGCGCTGCTGCTGCCGAGGATGCCGCTGGCGGCGCACGCGCGGGAGCGTGCGGCCCTGGACGCCGGCGCCCCGGCCGCCGACCGCTGGCGGGCGGTGCGCGATCTGCCCTTCCTGGCGGTGACCGTGCTGAACGCGGTGCTGGTCGTGCAGTACACGCTGGCCGAGGTGGGGCTGCCGCTGTGGATCGTGGAGCGGACCGAGGCCCCGCGCTGGACGGCGGCCATGCTGATGATCGTCAACTGCGTCCTGGTGGCCCTGCTCCAGGTGCGGGTAGCCCGGCGCGCCTCCCGGGTCCCCAGCGCGGTACGGGCGATGGGCTGGGCGGGGCTGCTGCTGGCGGCCGCCTGCACGGTGTACGCGCTCTCGGCGGGCCTCTCCCCCGTGTGGGCGGTGCTGTCGCTGACCGCCGGCGCCGTGGTCCAGGTCTTCGCCGAGGTGCTGTCGGCTGCGGGCGGCTGGACGCTCGGCTACGAACTGGCCGACGCCCGTGCGCACGGCGTGTACCAGGGCGTGTTCGGTGCGGGGATGTCGGCCGGGATGATGGCGGGACCGGCGCTGGTCACGGTCACCGCGATCGCCCACGGCACGCTCGGCTGGGCGGTGCTCGGCGTGGTGTTCGCCGCGGCCGGCCTCGCGGTGGCGCCCGCCGTCCGCTGGGCGCAGCAGGACGGCGCCTGGCGCGGCGAACCGGCCTGATCCCTCCGGCTCCTCGGTCCCGTCGATCACGACCGTGGCCCCGCGCGGGACGATCCGCCCCGCGCGGGGCCGGACCGGGTGCTCAGGGCTCGCGGTGCTCGTGCGCTGCGCGCTCCAGCGCCTCGGCCTCTGCCTCGGCCAGGCGGGTCTCCGCCGCGACGTCGATCGAGCGGGTCAGCAGCCAGTACAGCAGCGCGGCGACCGGCAGCCCGACGAACAGGGAGATGTCGGCGCCGCCGAGCGCCTTGGCGGCGGGACCCACGTACAGGGTGCCGACGGAGAAGAACGGGATCATGCAGGCGAAGCCCACCAGGTAGGCGATGATGCCGTGCCAGCCCCACCGGCCGTAGATGCCGTTCGGGTTGAAGATCTCGGCGATCGCGTAGTGCCCGCGGCGCACCACGTAGTAGTCCATGAGGTTGACCGCGGTCCACGGGATGAACAGGTAGAGGACCAGCAGCAGGAAGTTCTCGAAGTTGCTCAGGAAGTTGGAGGTCGCGGCCAGCGCGCCGATCAGGGAGAGCGCCGCGGTCAGGCCGAGGGTCACCAGGCGCACCGCCAGCGTCGGCCGCACCCGCTTGAAGGAGTCGATGGCGCTGATGAGGGTCAGGGAACCGCCGTACATGTTCAGCGCCGTGACGGACACCAGCCCCAGGGCCGAGAAGAGCAGCACGATCGCGCCGAAGCCGTCGAACACCTTGTCGCCGGCGGCGTTGATGGACGTGATCGTCTCGAAGTTCTTGCCGGCCCACGCGGCGAGCAGCGAGCCGAGGACCATCAGCCAGATGCCGCCGAGCGCGGAGCCGAAGTAGGTCCAGTAGAAGGTCTTGCGGACGGTCACGTCCGGCGGGAGGTAGCGCGAGTAGTCCGAGACGTAGATGGCCCAGCTGATCTGGTAGCCGGCCACCACCCCGAACTGGGCCAGGAACGGGGTCCACTTGAAGGCGCCGAGGTCGAAGGAGCCGGGCGGGTAGTGCAGGGTGACCAGGACGCCGACGGTGAAGACGCCGAAGATGACCAGGAACACGTAGGTCAGGACGCGCTCGGCCTTGTGGATGATGTCGTAGCCGACGAGCGCGATGACCAGCGCGATCACGGTGACCACGATCACCCAGAGGTTGACCCGGCCGTGCAGGGTGGTGTGCAGGGCGTCGGCGGCGAGGCTGCTGTTGAAGACGTTGAACCCCGCGTACTGCACATAGGCGAACAGCCACACCAGGAGCGCGCCGACGTAGCCGAACTGCGGCCGGGACTGGATCATCTGCGGCAGGCCGAGCTGGGGGCCCTGGGCCGAGTGGAAGGCCATGAAGAAGGTCCCGATGACGGTGCCGGTCACGATGGCCAGCAGCGACCAGATGAGGTTGCCGCCCTCGGTGATGCTGACCAGCCCGACCGCGAGGGTGGCGATCTGCGCGTTCGACATGAACCACAACGGGCCCAGGTGCCAGAGCTTGCCGTGCCGTTCGTTCAGGGGCACGTAGTCGATCGACCGGACCTCCAGGCCGGAGACCCTCGGCTCGGCTGAAGTGCTCATGACGCCTCCTGGGTCCGGTGTGCCTCCCCTGGTCACATTGTCCGGTCCTGTTGCTCTGCTCACAATTCCCCCCGGAACCGCCTCTTCGTGGCAGCGGTCACTTCGCGCGGCGGGCGATTTGTTTACGTTCGCAGTCCTGTGTCCCCACACCCCGAACTGCCGAGGCCCCTGACGATGGCGTACCGAACCCGCCCCCTGCCGCACCCGCGCACCCCGCGAAGGCACCGCCTTCGGGCCCGGGGCGCGGCGGTCCCCGGCCTGATCGCGGCCACCGCGTCGGCACTGCTCGCGGCGGGCACGCTCGGCCTCGCCCAGCCGGCCGCAGCGGCGGCACCGGCCGGCTCCACCGCGAGCGGGTCCACGGCGGCCGCCTTCCCCGCTTCCGTGGGGGCCAAGGGCAAGGCGCGGGTCACGGCCGCGGTCTTCGACCTGGACGGGCCGGGTCGCGGCCCGGCCGTCTTCGGCAGCGACGTGCCCTACGACACGGCGAGCATCATCAAGGTCGACATCCTCGCCTCGGTCCTGCTCAAGGCGCAGGACTCCCGGCACGCTCTGACCGCCCAGGAGCGCGCCCAGGCGGAGGCCATGATCGAGCACAGCGACAACGCCGCGGCCAACGCCCTGTGGCGGCGCATCGGGCTCGCCCCGGGCCTGAAGGCGGCCAACAAGCGGCTGGGGCTGACCTCCACCCAGGGCGGCCCCGGCGCCAAGTGGGGTCTGACCAGGACCACGGCGAGCGACCAGATCCGGCTGCTGCGCGCGGTGTTCGACACCGGCCCGGCCCCGAAGAAGGGCTCGGCGCCGGCGCTCAGCGACACGTCCCGCGCCTACATCCGTACGCTGATGAGCCGGGTCGCCACCGAGCAGTCCTGGGGCGTCTCGGCGGCCGCCGACCCCGGGGCGGCGCTGAAGAACGGCTGGCTGCAGCGGGACACCACCGGGCTGTGGGACGTCAACAGCGTCGGCCGGATCACCACGGGCGGCCACCACTGTCTCGTCGCGGTCCTGTCCGACGGCAGCACCTCGATGAAGGACGGTGTCGCGCTGGTGGAACGCGCGGCCCGGGCCGCCGTCTCCGCGACGACGACCCGCTGACGGTGCCGACGGCGCGGGCCGCACGGCCCGCGCGGCCCGCCGGCGGCCGGGGTCAGGAGGGCTTCACCGCCGTGACCGCCGTCGCGGTGACCTTGTTGTCGCACTCCGCGAAGAGACCGTCCGACAGGGCGACCTGGTGGGCGCCCGCCCCGGGCAGGCCGACCACCAGCGTCGGGTAGGCGACGGGCTTCGCGCCGGACACGCAGTAGCCGTCGCCCTCGCCCTGCACCTGGACGAAGGTCAGCTTCACCCACGCCTTGCCGCCCGGCGCCACCCGCACGCTCGCCGCGGTCCCGGTGGGCGTCACCGACAGCGGGCGGTTGTGCTGCGGGGAGCCGTTCCCGGCACCGGCCACGGTCGGGTGGCCCTTGAGGGTGCACGCCTTGCCCGAGGTGTTGGAGAACTCGATCACCGCCGCTCCGACGCCGGTGCCGGACGGACGGTCGGCGGCCTGGTACGCCGACGCCGCCAGGGCCGTGGCCGCGCACGCGGGCGCCGTGCCGCCCGGGGCGCCGGACCCTGCGGACGTGGGCGCGGAGGTCGCGGGGACGGAGGTGGCGGGGGCGCCCGTGTGCGTGGAGCCGCCGCCCGTGGCGGGCCGCGAGGTCTCGGCGGCCGGGGTCGCCGCGGAGCTCGCGGTGGCCGAGGCGGTCGCCGTCGCCGGGGTCCTGGCCGGCTTGCCGGCCGCCGCGTCGCCGTCGCCCGGCTGACAGGCGGTGAGCGAGAGCGCGGCCGCGATCACGGCCGCGGCGGACGCGGTGACGCGAATGGTGGTGCGGTGCTGCATGGGGTCCCCCGATGGTCGGTACTGCGTGGTCGACCGGCTGCGAGCCGGTGTGCACAGGATCAGACAGAGCCACCTGACCAGGGGTTCCGCTGCGCCGTCCCTGTGACGTGGCCGTGACAGGACGCGGGCCGGATCGGCACGGAAACCCGCCGCGAGGGGCTGGTGCGGGCCGTGGCGGCGTGGCGTGCCGGGCCCGGGCCCGGTTCGTGGCGAGGATGACCGTCTGGGCGATCCGACCGGGAGGCGGGTATGACGGTGAACCGTGTCGGCCTGGTCGTGCACGGCGGACGGGCACAGGCCGTGGCCGCCGCGAGCGCCGTGCGCGAGTGGTGCGCCGAGCACGAGGTGGGCTGCGCCGACATCGACGTGTGGCAGGAGGGCGAGCGGCACAGCTCCCGTGAGGAGATGGACGCCGCCGGCGACCCCGACCTCGTCGTCACCCTGGGCGGCGACGGCACCTTCCTGCGCGGTGCCCGACTGGCGGCCCAGAGCGACGCCCTCGTCCTCGGGGTCGACCTCGGACGGGTCGGCTTCCTCACCGAGGTGCCCGCCTCGGCGGTGCGCGCCGCTCTGGACGCCGTACGGGAGGAACGGATCGACGTCGAGCACCGGATGCTCCTGACCATGCGGGCGTCGTGCCGGCTCGAGGTGCCCGAGCACATGGAGTCCATGGTGCGGTACGGCCGCGGACCGCTCCTGCCGGCGCCCCGGGTGCGCGTGGACTGCGAGACCGGGAACGACTGGGGCGTCGCCCTGAACGTGACGGCGCTGAACGACGTCGTCGTGGAGAAGCTGACCCGGGACCGGCAGGTGTCGGTCGCCGTCTATCTGGCCGGACGGCTGCTGGCGTCGTACTCCGCCGACGCGCTGCTGGTGGCCACGCCGACGGGTTCCACCGCGTACAGCTTCGCGGCCGGCGGCCCGGTCGTCTCGCCACGCGCCGAGGGCCTGGTCTTCACCCCGGTCGCCCCGCACATGGTGTTCAACCGGTCGGTGGTGGCCGCCCCGGACGAGCCCATCGCGTTCCGCGTGCTCGAGCGTTCGGGGCAGGCGCTGGTCAGCATCGACGGCCAGGTGCGCGGCGTGCTCGATCCCGGGGACTGGATCGGTGTGTACGCCGCTCCGCGCCGGCTCCGGGCGGTCCGGCTGGGCCCCATGGACTTCTACGGCCGGCTGCGCGAGCGCATGAACCTCACCGACGCCCCGGCCGCGCTCGCCGACGGGGAGGCCGCTCCCCTGTGGCCGGTGACCTCTCCCCCGCCGGGCGATCTCGCGCACCTCGCGCTGCCGGCCGCTCCCGGCGACACCCCGCGCCGGTCCTGAAGGCGCCGACGCGAAGCGGAAGCTTTGGTTCCGTGACATCCGTCACGGGCCTTCCCCGATCTCGGGAAGCCGCATAGTAGACACCGCTCTGGCGACATATGGGATTTGTCCGGCTTGCCACCCGGGGTCTCCGCGACCGGCTCAGGGGTCCGCCGCAGCCCTGGCGTTCTGTCCCGTTCCGCCCCGCACAGTGGGTTTCTGACGCAGTGACAGCGGGGGCGGCGGGCCGTGAGCGGTCGGTCAGCACGTCGCCCTTCCCTTGGCAAGGGCCGCGTGCGTCTACGAAGCGAGGTAGTACGAAGGGTCGTTGCACATGCTGTGCGGCCCTTCTAACAATGACGACCCACAGGAAGTCTCCGCAGGTCAGGAGCGGAGTCCCCGCTGGGCCCCCCGCGACGGCCGGTGCCCGGCGACTACCGGTGAGGTCACGCATGGCGAAGCATCGCAAGAAGCAGCACTACCGGCGGATGGTCATAGCCGCTGTCGTCGTGGGCGCCGTGGGCGTCCCCACGGCGGCCATGGCGTGCGGCGAGTGGCCGGGCGGCGAGACCCCGCCCGTCGGCGCCGACGCCGGGACACCGGCGAACCCCGTGGCAGGTGACTACATCGGGAACTTCACGACCCCCGGCCAGATGTTCCAGGCCCCCGCCCCGGCGCAGACCGGGACGCCGACCCCGACCCCGACCCAGGCCCCGGCCCAGGCCCAGGCCCAGCCGGGCGGTGCTCACCACCTGGCGCACCACCGCAAGCACCACTGGACGCACCACCGGAAGCACGTGCGGCCCGGCGGGCCCTCCTCGGCGCCGTCGAAGACGCCGACCGCGGCGCCGACCGCCCAGCGGACCAGTGCGCCGGCGCCGGCGCCGAAGGCCACGACGTCCCCGAGCACCCCGAAGGCGTCCGCACCCGCTTCCGCGGCTCCCGCCGCGTCCGGGGTCGCCGCCCGCATCGTGGCGCTCGTCAACGCCGAACGCGCCAAGGTCGGTTGCTCGGCTCTGACGCTCAACCCGACCCTGACCAAGGTGGCGCAGGCGCACAGCCAGGACATGGCCGCCCACCAGAACATGTCGCACACGGGGTCCGACGGGTCCTCGCCCGGCGACCGGATCACCGGGGCCGGCTACGACTGGAGCACCTACGGCGAGAACGTCGCCTACGGGTACGGCACGCCCGAGGCGGTCATGGCGGGCTGGATGTCCAGCCCCGGCCACCGGGCCAACATCCTCAACTGCGCGTTCAAGGAGATCGGCGTCGGCCTGGCCCAGCCGAACAGCTACTGGACCCAGGACTTCGGGACCGCCCGCTGACCCTGGGCGTACCGCAGGCCCCGGCCCCCGTACTCGTACGTACGGGGGCCGGGGCTCGTTGTCGTGCGCGGGAGACGCGTGCTCGGGCCGACGCGGGCGTGCTCGGGCCGACGCGGGCGACCGGCGGGGCCCTGGGGGAGCCCCGCCGGTCGGCGCGGGTGGTCGCGGGTCGGCTCAGCCGTCGGAGTCGGGCTTGCCGCGTGCCGCCGCGTACGCCTGCTCCGGTGTCATGGGGACTCCGCGGTAGCTGACCGTCTTGTAGGGGCTGACCTTGGCGCAGGTCCTGGCCTGGTCGGCGGTCTGGGCGTGGGCGTTGGAGACCGCGGCGGCCGTGTCGGCGGGCGCGGGTGAGGAGGTGCCGCCGGGGTAGTCGGTGCCGCTCGGCCAGTCGCTGCCGATGACCAGGGTGAGGCCGCGGCCGGCGCCCTGCTTCAGCCGCTTGCCGGGCAGGCCGAGCGCCTTGGCGACGGTCGCCGCCTCGGCCTTCCGACCGGTGCCGTAGGTGAGCGTGGTGGTGGCGGCGGGGCTCGGGGCGTTGGCCGTGGTCGTGGCGGGGCTGAAGCCCCGGTCGGTGAGCGCGGTGGCGACGGCGAGGGCACGGCCGCTGATGGGGGTGCCGTTCTCGACCGTCACGGCGATGCGCGACGCCGGCACCGCCGAGGCGGCGGGTGTGGCCTCGGCGGTCGCGGCGGCCGCCGCGGACTTCTTTCCGGAGCCGGTCGTCAGCGACTGGTCGTGGGCGATGGTGGAGAACAGGGTGCGGGCTCCCGCGCCGACCACCACTCGGTCGCTGTTGCCCGGGTCCGGGGCGGTCTGCATCGTGGTGAAGGTCATCCGCTTCGTGGGCACCTTGTTCAGGTCGGTCGCGAGCGCGATCAGCTTCTTCACGCTGCCCAGGCCGTCGTCCACGGTCAGCGCCTTGGTCGCGGCGTCCGCGAGGCCGTAGACGGCGGCCGGGTCGGTGAGCGTGCCCGCGCTCTTGAACTTGCGGATCATCGCGCTGAGGAAGATGTGCTGCGAGACGGTGCGGCCGAGGTCGCTGCCGTCGCCGAAGCCGTGCCGGGAGCGGACGAACTCCAGGGCCGACACGCCCTTGAGGGTGTGGGTGCCCTTGGACAGTTTCAGGTGCGAGTAGGTGTCGTAGACGTTGCGGTCGACGCAGACGGAGACGCCGCCCACGGCGTCGGACATCTTGACCACGCCGGAGAAGTCGAGCTTGACGAAGTGGTCGATGGGGATGCCGGTGAGGCGGTGGACGGTGGCCACCTGACAGGCGGGTCCGTACTGCAGCGCGCTGTTGATCTGGCCGTAGTAGCCGCCGGTGGACCGGCCGTTCGCGCTGTCCTTGCAGGCCGGTACCCGGGTCATGGTGTCGCGGGGGATGCTCATCACGGTGGCGTTGGAGCGGTCGGCGGATATGTGCACGACCATCTGTACGTCCGCGTTGCTGCCGGACTGCACGCCGGTGGTGGAGCAGCCCCCGCCGAGCTTGCAGTCAGCCTTGCTGGTGCGCCCGTCCGATCCCATGACCAGGAGGTTGATCGGTGTCCGGCCGAAGGCGTCGGCCTTCTCGGCGCCGCCCTTGCCGTCGAGCGAGACGCTCTGGATGTTGCCGTTCAGATGCTGGTAGAACCACCAGCCGACGCCCGCGGTGACCATGACGACCAGGGACAGGGAGATCGCGAGGATCTTCAGCACCCGCCTGCCGCGTCCGGCCACGCGGGCCCGGCGCCTCGGGCCTCGCGCGCGGGCGGCGGCCCGGGCCGCGACCCGGCCGCCCGGGGGCCGCTCTCCGTCGGCGCCGGCCGTGCGCTGTGCGGGCACCCGGGCCTCACGGCTGCGCGTGGCCTGGCCGGCCGGACCGTCCCACGGGTCGCTCATCTCCCACTCCCATGAACGGTCGGGCGCGGCAGACCCGGCCATCGGGGTGTACGGCCGGGCGTGCACAGCGGAACAGGGAGCCGCGCGAAGGCGGGCTCCGCCTGGGTTGCGTAGTTGCGCAATCTAACAAATCCGTGCGCCGAACAGCACGGATCCTGTGGCAATTCACAGGTGAGCGATCTCATGCCCGCCGGCCCGGGAGGGGCGGGCGGGCTTCGACGTCATGGGTGCGCCGGCGGAACAGGTCGGCTTCCGGCTTTTCGGCCGGGACGAGAGGGGCACGCGGTGCGGGTACGCATTCCGACCGGAGGGGCGGTGCCGCGATGGCTGAGTACGAACGTTCCCGCACGATGCCCGGACAGCCCGAACACGTCTTCCACCAGGCGTCCAACGTCAGCCAGCTGGACGCCTGGCTGCCGGACGCGCTGCACGTCCACGTCGACGACCCGCCGGCCGTCACCGTCCACGAGGACGACGCGGACCGGGACACCGCCGCCCTGATGCGCGCCGAGAACGAGCAGATGCGCATCGAGTGGGGCACCCGGGAGCGGGGCGGCTACGCGGGCTGGCTCCAGGTCGCGGGGATCGGCAGCGGCGCCAGCGAGGTGACCGTGCACCTGTCCTTCTTCGACGAGAGCCACGATCCGGGCGAGCGGAAGGTGTGCGACGCCCTCGACAACAGCCTGCGGCGCCTGGAGGAACAGGTGCGGATGCGCGTCGACAACGCGGCGGGCTGAGCCGCCACGGGGTTTCGGGGCCCGGGCCTCACTCCGTGGGCGCCGGTGGTCTCATCACCCAGCGGATGGTGCCCACGAGCAGGTGACCCGCCGGGCGCACGGTGAGGTCCTCGACGAGCGGGACGCGGGGCAGCCGCAGCAGGTTCCGGGCCCAGGACGGCAGGAGCGTCACCGCGTTCGCGGCCAGCGCGCCGTACAGCGGACGCACCGGGAGCGGCAGGGGCGGTTCGAGGAGCAGGAAGCGGGCCACCGACCGGGCCTCGGGAGTGGCTTCGAGTTCGCCGCGGTAGGCCGCAAGCCGCTCGGAGAGGGTTTGCCGGTCGCGCGCCGGATCGGGCACTCCGAGGGCCTCGGCGACCCGCGCGGTGTCGGCGACGTACGCGTCGTAGCCGGCCGGGTCCAGCGGGTGGGCACCGTAGCGCTCGTGGGCGGCCAGGAAGCAGGCCGTCTCGGCCGTGTGCACCCAGCCGAGCAGATGGGGGTCGGCCGCGTGGTAGGGCCGTCCGTCCGGTGCGACGCCGCGGACCTCCTCGTGGATGCCGCGTACGTGGTCCACGGCCGCCTGCGCGTCGGCCGCCGTGCCGTAGGTCGTCATCGCCAGGAAGGTGCTGGTGCGCTGCAGCCGTCCCCAGGGGTCCCCGCGGTATCCGGAGTGCGCGGCCACCGCCGCCATCGCGAGCGGGTGCAGGGACTGGAGCAGCAGGGCGCCGACGCCCCCGACGAACATGGCGGCGTCGCCGTGCACGACCCGGATGGGACGGTCGGGCCCGAACCACCGGGCGCCGGGGGTGCCGTGGATGCGCGCGCGGACGGCCGGGCCGTCGGGGCCCGCGACCCGGCGGAAGATCAGCGCGCCCAGCTGGGCGCGGATGTCAGGCAGCACGCGTCCTCTCCTGTCCCTCGCGCCCTCTCCGGTCCTTCCGTCCTGTGCTGTCCCCCCACTCCTTCGTGTCCGCCGGCCGGCTCACCGGCGGGCGGACACGACGTCCCGTTCCCGGTCGGACCGCGGCCACACATAGGGCAGGTCGTCGGGGGTGCCCGGGAAGGCGTCGGCGTAGGTGTCGTGGTCCTTGCGGACGAGTGCGGACCGGTGGCTCAGGTGGAAGGCCTCGTCGCCGAGCCAGGGCGGGAGTTCCCCGGCGGCCGCCAGGGCCGGCTGGTCACGTACGTGCGGGCCCGGGCCCGGGTGAGCGCCGGCGAAGTCGGCGACGAGCGTGGCGGCGCAGCTGTCCTGGTGCCCCTGCTCCCGCCAGACCCGGCAGATCTCCAGGCCGTAGCGGACGAGCGCCTCCTCGTACCCGGCCCACATGCGCACGGCGGGGTGCCGGCGCCATCCGTATCCGGGCACGGTCAGACCGCGCAGCACCTGGAGCGCCTCGACGCGCTGCTTGCCCAGGCGCCGGCGGTCCAGGAGCAGGGCGGAGCGGCGGAAGTCGGGATCCGGCAGGAACGTCTGCATGACGGCCGTCCTGAAGTCGTGGGTGGGGTCAGGGCAGGTGCCCGGTCGCCGAGCGGTCGGCCGCGCCCCCGGCACCCAGCAGGCCGGTGGCCACGAAGGGCTCCTCGGCCTGGAGCCGGGGCAGCTCGTGGCGGGCCACCCGCAGCACCACCGGGGGCAGGGCCGCGCGGACCGGCTGGACCAGCCGCAGCCAGGCGGGGGCGTACACGGCGGTGCGCCGGCGTTCCACGCCGCGCACGATCCGGGCGGCGACCGTGTCGACGGGGTGCACCCGGCGGGCGGGCGGCGGCATGTGCCCGCGCAGTTCCCGCAGCACGTTGTACCGGTCGGCGTCGCGGATCATGTCGGTGTCGGTCCAGTTGAGGTAGGCGATGCCGACGCCGACGCGCCGGTGGGCGACCTCGGCCCGCAGCGAGTGCGTGAAGGCTTCGACGCCCGCCTTGGAGGCGCAGTAGGCGCTCATCAGGGGGGCGGCGCCGAGGGAGGCCAGCGAGGCGATCTGGAGGTAGTAGCCCGCGGTGGCGATCAGGTCGGGCAGGAAGACCCGGGCCGTCTGGGCGCTGCCGGTGAGGTTCACGTCGATCACCCGGCGCCACTCCACCGGGTCCGAGGAGGCGAACGGGCCGCCCTGGGCGATACCGGCGTTCGCGACGACGACGGACGGGCGCCCGAGGCGTCGGCGCACCTCGCCCGCGGCGGTGCGCAGCGCGTCGACGTCGGTGACGTCGACCCCGATCGCCAGGGCCGGTGCCGGCAGGCGGGCGGCGAGCTCCTCCAGGCGGGCCACTTCGTGGCCCAGCAGCGCCAGCCGTGCGCCGCGCCGGGCGATCTCCCGGGCGAGCGCGGCCCCCACCCCGCGTGCCGCGCCGGTCACCACGACCGTACGGTCGTGCAGAGGACTGCTCGGCATCGGGTCACCCTCCTCCTCGCGGCGGCGGTCAGGGACGAGCGGTGTGGTCGGGGTGCCCGGCCGTGCGGCGGGCCTCCTTCATCTCGGCCTCGTACAGGTGGTCGCGGCCCTGGGCCAGTTCGCTCACCGCCGCCCGCTCCAGCTCCTGGAACGGCCGGTAGTACGTGTGGTCGTAGGCCTCGACGATCTGGAACGTCCAGTGGCCGGGGATGATGTTGCGGCCCAGGATCTCGGTCTGGACCTTGTCGGCCCATTCCGTGTGGCCGGCCTCCCGCAGGAGGCGTACCGCGCGGTCCAGTTCGAGGTCGGCGCCGCCGGTCAGCTGGTGGAAGTCGTACAGGCGGCCGCGCGCCCGTTCGGTCGTCTCCAGTGCCTTGGACAGTGATCCGAGGGCCTCGACCGTCTTGTCGTCGACGCCGTCGGGACGCCGGTGGCGTTCGTCGGGGCCGTCCTGGTGCTCGCTCATGCCGCTCCCTGGCTTTCCGTGCTGCGGTCGTGTTCCGGTCGTGCGGTCCGCCGGTGGTTGCCGTCTGTCGGTGTTCTCCCTTCACCGGGTGATCGGATACGCTCGGCCGCCGGGCGGGCGGTCAGCGCCTGCGGCCGGTCCGGTCGCGACGGGCGAGGACGCGCTGGGCGCGGTTCAGGACCGGGACGCGGTGCCCGCGCAGCGCGGCCCGTGCGGCGTTGGCACCGGGCGCGCCGTGCACGCCACCGCCGGGGTGGGCGCCGGCGGAGGCCAGGAAGAGACCGGGCACGGGGGTCTCGGGCCGTCCGGTCCCGGGCACCGGGCGGAAGACGAGCTGCTGGTGCATCGCGGCCGTGCCGCCGTTGATGGCGCCGTCGACGAGGTTGCCGTCGAGTGACTGCATGGTGGGCGGGGCGAGGACGCGCCGGGCCCGGATCCGGGAGCGGAAGCCGGGCGCGAAGTGCTCGACCTGGCGCTCGACACGGTCGGCCATGCGTTCCCGGTCGGTGGCGTCCCAGGCTCCGGTGATGCCCTCGTCGCCCGCGTCCGCGCGGATGTCGTGCGGGACGTGCGTGTAGGCCCAGGCGGACTCGGTGCCCTCGGGGGAGCGTGTCGGGTCGGACAGGGTCATCTGGCCGAACAGGGCGAAGGGGCGGTCGGGCACCTGGCGCATGGCGATCTGCGCGGCGAAGCGGGTGAGTTCGTCCATGCCGTCGGCCAGGTGGACGGTGCCGGCCCGGCCGGCCTGCTCGGCGCGCCACGGCACCGGGCCGTCGAGCGCCCAGTCGACCTTGAAGGTGGCGAAGTCCCACTGGAAGCGCCCCAGGTCGGACAGCATCTGGGCGGGCACGTGCCGGGCGTCGAGCAGGTCGCGGTAGAGCATGGGCACCGCCACGTCGGCCAGCACGGCGCGTCGTGCGGCCACCGCGTCCCCGTCCGCCGTGCGCACGCCCACGGCCCGGCCGCCGCGTACGACGACCTCGACGACGCGCTGTCCGCAGGTCACCTCTCCCCCGCGGGTGCGCAGGCGCCTGACCAGTGCCTCGGTCAGTGCCCCTGAGCCGCCGACCGGCACCGGGAAGCCGTAGGTCTGCCCCAGCATGGACATCAGCCAGCCGAACCCGCCGCTGCCGGCCGACTCGGGGGCCAGGTCGGCGTGCAGCGCGTTGCCCGCCAGCAGCAGCGGGGCGCCCTCGCCGCTGAACTCCTCCTCGCCCAGGCGGCGCACCGGGAGGATCAGGGAGCGCGCCATGCGCAGACCGCCGGCGGCGCGCAGGCCGAGCGCGAGCCGCGCCGTGGCCCTGACCGGCGGGAAGGGGGTGAACAACGCGTCCAGGAGGTCGGGGCGCAGCTTCTGCCAGATGTCCACCAGGCGGTGCCAGGCCGCGCCGTCGCCCGGTGCGAAGGCCTCGACGGACTCGGCGGTGGCCGCGACGCGCCGGTCCAGTACGGCGCACCGGCCGTCGCCGAGCGGATGGGCGAGGACGTGGGGCGCGTGGCTCCAGCGCAGTCCGTGGTCCTCCAGGTGGAGGCCGGAGAGGATCGGGGAGGCGGCCGCGAGCGGGTAGAAGGAGCTGAACAGGTCGTTGACGTAGCCGGGGTGCACGCCCTGGTCGTGCCGTACCGCACCGCCCGGCTCCGGCTGCTCCTCGACCACCCGGACGCTCCATCCCGCGTCCGCCAGGAGGTTGGCGGCCACCAGGCCGTTGGGTCCGGCCCCGATCACCACGGCGTCAGGCACGGTGGTCCTCGCCCTCGCAGGCTTTGGCGAGCCGGGCGAGCATGGCGCGGTGCCGGAGCTGTATCAGCACTTCGAAGCCGAGGTTGTGCAGGGCTCCGCCGGCTCCCTGGAGCGGGTGCTCGTCGACGATGACCAGACAGTGCTCGCCCCAGGGGCGCAGTTCGATGGCGATACGGGCGGTGCCGAGCGGGCCCGCGTGCGCCTCCAGCTCCAGCACGGAGCCTTCCACGCAGTGCCGTACGACCGTCTCGTTGCCGACTTTGAGGGGCCCCAGCTTGACCTGGTAGGCGATGGACGCCGCCTCCTGGGGCCACTGACCCTTGCGCGGTTCGGACGAATCGGTTCCGACCACCCACTCGGAGTAGCGCCTGCCGTCGGCGAGGACCTCCCACACGGTCGCCGGACTGGTTTTGATCAGACGATGCCGCACCGCCACGCGTGCCTCCTGGGGGCTTTGTCCGCTTCACAGCCACCGCCGAGTGCCCCCGGGGGCCACGGTCCAACCGCCTGCCGATCATCGGAGGACCGTTCAGCGGGAGTCGCCGGGGCTCTCGGGTGCGCCGCGGACCGATCCGGCCGACCCTGGAGACATGACCGGCAAGCGCCCCGTGATCGTTCAGCTGCCGTCCCCGACCGGTGGCCGGCGGGTGCGCGTGGACGGCGAGATCCTCGGCCTGGCCCACAGCGTGCGGGACCTGGTCGAGTTCCTGCGGCGCGCCGGGCTGGAGATCGAGCCGGAGGAGGTGGCTTCGTCACCGCTCATCGACTGGCGCGGCAT
This sequence comes from Streptomyces sp. IBSBF 3136, assembly GCF_036815105.1. Lineage (NCBI taxonomy): Bacteria > Bacillati > Actinomycetota > Actinomycetes > Kitasatosporales > Streptomycetaceae > Streptomyces > Streptomyces sp. IBSBF 3136. The sequence continues at coordinate 5,072 of NZ_JAJSZC010000032.1, read as the reverse complement.
GGGACCCGACCGGTGGGAGGCGGAGACGCGGACCTGACCGGCTCGGCACCAGGAGGTCTCAGAGGCCGTCGGCGCCGGCCGGTCGGTCGGCGCCGGGCGCGGCCGGCGGGCACAGCACCGGCAGGTCGGCGGGCCGGACCCGGACCGTGACCGGCAGCGTGGCCTCCACCTCGCCGTCGGCTCCGTAGGGGACGGGTCGGCACGCCTCGATGCGCAGTTCCTTCCCGCGCAGGACCCGCACCTCGGGGCGGTGGACGTGGGCGCCCGTCTTCAGCTCGTTCATCAGGGTGAAGAAGAGCCGGCGCGGTGCCTCGCGGATCATGACGACGTCGAGGAGCCCGTCGTCGACCCTGGCGCCGGGCGCGATGAGCCGCCCGGAGCCGTAGTACGGGGAGTTGGCGGCGACGACGGTGTAGCCGCGGTGGGTGTGCTCCTCGCCGTCGACGGTGACGCGGTAGTCCGCCGGCCGCCAGGTGGTGACGGCGCGCAGGCCGCCCGCGTAGTAGGAGGCGGCGCCGCGCAGCAGCCGGGCGTGGTTGGCGTGCCGGTTGGCCAGCGCGTCCACGCCGGCGTAGACGCTGCCCAGGACGACGGTGCGGGGGTGGACGGCCGACTCGACCTCGATGGTGTCGACGTGCCGCGGTTCGGCGTGCAGCAGGATGCCGGCGAGCGCGGCCGGGTCGTGAGGCAGGTCCAGGGCCCGGGCGAAGTCGTTGCCGCGTCCGGCGGGCACCAGGCCGAGGACGGTGCCGGTGCCGCTGAGCGCCCCGCCGACGCCCCCGGCCATGCCGTCGCCGCCGACCGCCAGGACCACCCGGCCGCGTTCGCCCGCCTGCCGGGCGATGTCCTGGGCGTGCGCGAGGCTGTCGCTGTACTCCGTCTCGAGACCGGCGCCGGCCTCGCGGAGCAGGCGGCCCACGTGGAGCAGCGTGGCCGCCCCGGTCGAGTCGCCCGCGGTCGGGTTGACGACGGCGGTGAACTGTCGCATGGGTGTGCCTCCGGGCGGTGACGGTAGGGGCGGAACGGCGGGGCGGGTGGGTCAGTCGGTGGGCAGCAGGACGCCGGGGTTGAGGAGTCCGTCGGGGTCCAGGCGGCGCTTGACGGCCCGCAGAGCCTCGATGCCCAGCGGTCCGGCCTCCCTGACATACCAGTCGCGGTGGTCGGTGCCCACCCCGTGGTGGTGGGAGATGGTGCCGCCCGCGGCGAGCACGGCGTCGTTGGCGGCGTGCTTGGCCGGTGCCCAGTGGGCGACGGGGTCCTCGCCCTGGGCGCTGACGACGGTGAAGTAGAGCGAGGCGCCGTTCTCGTACACGTGGGAGATGTGGCACATCACCAGCGGCGGGGTGCCGGCCCCGGTGAGGGTGTCGGTCAGGGCGGTGCGGACCGCGTCGTACAGGTCGGGGATCCGGGACCAGAAGGCGGCGGTCTCCAGCGTCTCGGCGAACGCCCCGACGTCGAGCAGGGCGTCGCGCAGGTAGGGCGCGGAGTAGCGGCCGTGGGCCCAGCGTTCGCCCGCTTCGGCGCCGACCAGGGTGCCGCCGCACTCGGTCAGGACGGCCGCGGCCCGCTCGCGGCGCAGCGCGGTGTCCTCGGCGGTGCCCTCGTAACCGGTGATCGCCATGCAGCCGGTGCCGCTCTCCGGCCCGGCGCCGATGGCGTCCGGCTGGGCGAGGCCGATGAGCGTCTCGGTCTCGTCGGACAGCCGCAGCACGGTCGGGCGGGGCCCGTCCTGGGCGAGCCTGCGCAGGGCTTCGGTGCCTTCCGCGAAGGTGGCGAACCGCCAGCCCTCGTAGACGCGGGTCTCGGGCAGCGGACGGACGCGTACGAGGACGGAGGTGATGACGCCGAAGGCACCCTCGGAGCCGAGGATGAGCTGGCGCAGGTCGGGTCCGGCGGCGGAGCGGGGGGCGCGGCCGGTCTCGATGGTGCCCTCGGGTGTGGCGAGGGTGAGGCCGAGCACCATGTCGTCGAAGCGGCCGTATCCGGCGGATGCCTGGCCGCTGGAGCGGGCCGCGGCGAAGCCGCCGATGGTGGCCCATTCGAAGGACTGGGGGAAGTGGCCGAGGGTGAAGCCGTGTTCGGCGAGCAGGGCCTCGGCCTCGGGGGCGCGCAGGCCGGGCTGGAGCACGGCGGTGCGGGAGACCGGGTCGATGGCCTCAAGGCGGTTCATGCGGCGCAGGTCGAGGGCGGCGAAGGCGCGCCGCTCGGGGGCGAGTCCGCCGACGACGGAGGTGCCGCCGCCGAACGGGACGGCGGCCAGGCCGTGCTGGGCACAGGCCCGCAGGACGGCGAGGACCTCGTCGTGGGTGGCGGGCAGGACCACGGCCTGCGGGACGTCGTCGACGTCGCCGGCGCGGAGCCGCAGCAGGTCGGGGGTGGACTTGCCGCGGGTGTGCCGGATGCGGCTCTCGGTGTCCGTGCGGACGTGCTCCGCGCCGCCGGCGGCGCGGGCGAGCGCTTCGAGCGCCGCGGGGCCGACCGTGGGCGCGGGCAGGTCGATGTCCTCCAGGGCGAGGGCCGGCGTGGTGCGCGGTTTGACGCCGAGCAGGTCGCGCAGCAGTCCGGTGACCGAGTCGGGCAGCGGCGCCGCCTTGGCCGGGTCGCCCCAGCCGTTCCACAGCATGTCCATCGAAGGGTCGTCCTCACAGGTCGGTGTGCTCGTGCGGGCGGCGGCGTCTCCGCCCGGCCCCCGGGGCGTTACACTGTGACACATGACGCCTATTCGTCACAACGGTGGAGACGGTTCCGGCAACGATCACGTGCTCGACGCGGTGCGCGACTGCGTGCTCGCCGTCGGAGTCCGCCGCACCACCCTCGCCGACGTGGCCCGCCGCGCCGGCGTCTCCCGGATGACCCTGTACCGGCGCTGGCCCGACCTGCGCACCCTGGTGGGCGACCTGATGACCCGCGAGTGGATCGAGGTGGCCGACCGGGCGATCCCCGAGCCCTCGCCCGGCACGGACACGCGCGCCCGGATCGTGGAGGGCCTGGTGGCGGGGGTGGCGGCGTTCCGCGCGCACCCTCTCTTCCGCAAGATCGTCGACGTCGACCCCGAACTCCTGCTCCCCTACGTGCTGGACCGGCGCGGGGCGAGCCAGGAGGCACTGCTGGCGCTGCTGGCCGACGCGCTGCGTGAGGGGCACGCGGACGGCTCGGTGCGCACCGCCCACACCGAACGGCAGGCGCGCGCGCTGCTGCTGATCGTGCAGTCCTTCACCCTGTCCCTGCGCACCATGACCGACGAGGACGATCCCGAGCTGGACTCCCCGGCGTTCCTCGGCGAGCTGCGCACCCTTCTGGAGAGGACCCTGACGCCATGAGCCACACCGAGGCAGTGACCGCGTCCCTCAGCGCGGACCGCCGTACCCGGGAACTGGCCGAGGCCGCGGACGGCAGGGTCGCCGACGTGCTGGTCGTCGGGCTCGGCGCCACGGGGGCCGGAGCCGCCCTCGACGCGGCCGCCCGCGGACTGGACGTGGTCGCGGTCGACGCCCACGACCTGGCCTTCGGCACCTCGCGCTGGAGCTCCAAGCTGATCCACGGCGGGCTGCGCTACCTGGCCTCCGCACAGTTCGACGTCGCCCACGAGAGCGCCGTCGAGCGCGGGGTGCTGATGACCCGTACGGCACCGCACCTGGTGGCCGCGCAGCCGTTCGTGCTGCCGCTGACGCCGCTGGTGTCCCGGGCGCAGGCATCGCTGGCCTGGGCCGGGTTCCGGGCCGGCGACGTGCTGCGCCTGGCCGCCCGGACGCCCCGGCAGGTGCTGCCCGCCCCGCGCCGGCTGTCGGCGACGGAGGCCGGGCACCTGGCCCCCGCGGTGCGGGCGGGCGGGCTGCGCGGCGGGCTGCTGTCCTGGGACGGCCGGGTCACCGACGACGCCCGGCTGGTGACCGCCCTGGCCAGGACCGCCGCCGCGCACGGCGCGCGGGTGCTGACCCGGACCAGGGTGCTGGAGCTGACCGGATCCGGCGCCCGGGTCCGCGACGAGCTCACCGGCGAGGAGGGCGAGATCCGGGCCCGCGCGGTGATCAACGCGACCGGAGTGTGGGCGGGCGACCTCGTCGACGGCATACGGATCCGGCCCTCGCGCGGCACCCATCTGGTGCTGCGCTCGGAGCGGCTCGGCACCCTGCCGGCCGGGCTGCACATCCCGATCCCCGGCGAGACCAACCGCTTCGTGCTGGTCCTGCCGCAGGGGGACGGCCGGGTCTACGTCGGGCTCACCGACGAACCGGTCGACGGAGCCGTCCCCGACGTGCCGGAGGTTCCCGAGACGGACATCGGCTTCCTGCTGGACGTGCTGGGGTCCGTGCTGCACACGCCGGTGCGCCGGGACGAGGTCGTCGGCGCGTTCGCGGGGCTGCGGCCCCTGCTGGACTCCGGCGGCCACGACGGCCCGGGCGACGCGCAGGCCCGTACCTCCGACATCTCCCGCCGGCACGCCGTGCTGACCTCGTCCGAGGGTGTCACCACGATCGTCGGCGGCAAGCTCACCACCTACCGGCGGATGGCCCAGGACGCCGTCGACGCGGCCGCGGAGGCCCGAGGCCTGCCCGCGCGCCCCTCCCCCACGGCCGGCCTGCCGCTCGTCGGCGCCGCCGCACCCGGCCGGCTGCGCGCCCTGCCCGCGCCGCGCCGCCTGGTCCGCCGCTACGGCACCGAGGCCACCGCCGTCCAGGCCCTCGCCGAGCGCGAGCCGCACCTGGCCGGACGGGTCCTGCCGGGCCACCCGGTCACCCGGGCCGAACTGGCCTGGGCCGCCCGCCACGAGGGCGCCCTCGACGCGGCGGACCTCCTGGACCGCCGCACCCGGATCGGCCTGGTCCCGGCCGACCGCACGGAGGCGCTGGCCGCGGCCGACGAGATCCTGGCAGAGGCAGGCGCGAGGAGCTGAGCGGCGGGGCCGGGGGCGGCCGGGAGAACGGCCCTGGGTCCGGCTCCGGTTGGGCGTGCCTGTCGGGCCGCGGGCTGGCGGGCCCGGGGCGAGCCGACTCCTGACCGGCGCCCGGCGTGATCAGAGCTGGTTCCGGGCGGGGGACCCTGGCCGGTCCCGGGCGGGCGCGGTTCGGGGG
>NZ_JAJSZC010000031.1:0-50053 GCF_036815105.1 Streptomyces sp. IBSBF 3136 | reverse complement strand
TAAGACGAACACGTTGCGCCCGGGGGGGGGGGGCCGGGGGGGGGGCGGGGGGGGGGGGGCGCCCCCCCAGCGCCGGATCACCGCGGCGGGCCGCTTCGGCATCCCGGCGGTGGCCCACGAGGAGTGCCTGGCGGGCTTCACGGCCTGGGGCGCGACGGCGTACCCGGTGCCGCTGGCCTGGGGCGCGGCCTTCGATCCCGACCTGGTGGCGGAGCTGGGCCGGCGGATCGGCCACGACCTGCGCTCGGTCGGCGTCCACCAGGGCCTCGCCCCCGTCCTCGACGTGGTCCGCGACCCGCGCTGGGGCCGGGTGGAGGAGACGATCGGCGAGGACCCGTACCTGGTCGGCACCGTCTGCGCCGCCTATGTGCGGGGCCTGGAGTCGGCCGGGGTCGTCGCCACGCTCAAGCACTTCGCCGGGTACGCGTCCTCGGCGGGTGCCCGCAACCTGGCTCCCGTGCGGGCGGGCGTGCGCGAGTTCGCGGACGTGACACTGCCGCCGTTCGAGATGGCGCTGCGGGAGGGCGGGGCGCGCTCGGTGATGGCCTCGTACACCGAGACCGACGGTGTGCCGGTCTCCGCCGATCCGCACCTGCTCACCGCGCTCCTGCGCGACGAGTGGGGCTTCACCGGCACGGTGGTCGCCGACTACTACGGCATCGGCTTCCTGAGGACCCAGCACCGGGTCGCCGAGGACGAGGCGGGGGCGGCGCACCTGGCGCTCGCCGCGGGCATCGACGTCGAGCTGCCGACGCTGCGGTGCTACGGCGAACCGCTGGTGGCCGCCGTGCGCGCGGGCCGGGTGCCGCAGGCGCTGGTGGACCGGGCGGCCCGCCGGGTGCTGATCCAGAAGTGCGAACTGGGCCTGCTGGACGAGGACTGGCGGCCGGAACCGCGGGGGCCCGTCGACCTCGACTCGGCGGGCAACCGCGCCCTGGCCCGCCGACTGGCCGAGGAGTCGGTGATCCTGCTGGACAACCCCGGCGGGCTGCTCCCGCTGGTTGCCGGCGCCCGGATCGCGGTGGTGGGCCCACGCGCCGCGGACCCGCTGGCGATGCTCGGCTGCTACTCCTTCCCGTGCCACGTGCTCCCCCACCACCCCGGGGTCCCGACGGGCATCGCGATCCCGACCGTCCTGGAGGCCCTGCGCACCGAACTCCCGGACGCCAAGGTGACGTTCGCGCAGGGCTGCGAGGTCACGGACCCGGACACCGCGGGCTTCGCCGAGGCGGTGTCCCGGGCGGCGGAGGCGGACGTGTGCGTGGCGGTCCTCGGCGACCGGGCCGGCCTGTTCGGCCGGGGTACCTCGGGCGAGGGCTGCGACGTGGCCGACCTGCGCCTGCCGGGGGCGCAGGGCGAACTGCTGGACGCGCTGGTCGCCACGGGCGTGCCGGTCGTCCTGGTCCTGCTGACCGGCCGTCCGTACGCCCTGGGCCGCTGGGCCGGCCGGCTGGGCGCGGTCGTGCAGGCGTTCTTCCCCGGCGAGGAGGGCGGCCCGGCGGTCGCCGGGGTCCTGTCGGGGCGGGTGAACCCCTCCGGCCGGCTCCCGGTGAGCGTCCCGCGGCTGCCGGGCGGGCAGCCCTGGACCTACCTCCAGCCGCCGCTGGGCCTGGCGGGCGAGGTCAGCAGCCTGGACCCGACCCCGCTGTACCCCTTCGGCCACGGCCGCTCGTACACCACGTTCGCCTGGGAGGGCGGGACCGGTGCCGAGGTCACCGAGCTGGGCACGGACGGCTCGTACGACCTCCCGGTCACCGTGCGCAACACGGGTGGGCGCGCGGGCGCGGAGGTCGTGCAGCTCTACCTGCACGACCCGGTGGCGTCGGTGACCCGCCCCGACGTGCGCCTGATCGGCTACCGGCGGCTGGAACTGGCCCCCGGCGAGTCCCGGCGGCTGACCTTCCGCTTCCACGCCGACCTGTCGGCCTTCACCGACCGCACGGGCGCCCGGGTGGTGGAACCGGGGGCGCTGGAGCTGCGCCTCGGGCCGTCGAGCGCGGAGGTGCGGCACACGGCCCGGCTGCGGCTGACGGGTCCGGTACGGACCGTGGGCCCGGAGCGGCGGCTGCGCTGCGAGGTGGTGGAGGGGGCGGCGGACTGAGCGGGGGCGAAACCACAGAAACGGCGCTTCCACAAGACCTCGGGACGCACGTGTTCAGGATGCGTTCAGGTTGCGGCTGTCAGGGTCTGGGTCCGACCGCGGTTCCCCCAGACCGACAGGAGCACCCTTGACGACGACGAAGTCCGTGATGAAGAAACTGCCCGAGGTGACTCTGGCGTTCTGGGTCATGAAGATCGCCGCCACCACCCTGGGCGAGACGGCCGGTGACCTGTTCTCGCAGACGCTGAAGCTCGGCTACTTCCTCACCACCATCGCCCTGTTCCTGGTCTTCGTGGTGACGCTGGTGGTCCAGCTGCGCTCCTCGCGCTACAACCCGTTCTTCTACTGGACGGTGATCCTGTCGACCTCCATGGCCGGCACCACCATGTCCGACTTCATGAACCGGGACGCCAGCGCCAAGTACCTCTCGAACGGCGCCACGAAGCTGGGCTGGGGGCCGCAGGGCCTCGGTCTCGGTTACCCGGAGGGCGCGGCGATCCTGGTCTCGCTGCTGCTGCTGATCTTCCTCGGCTGGAAGCTGAGCGGGATGACGTTCCAGATCACGGAGATCGTCAGCTTCCGGGGCGAGGCCCTGTTCTGGTCGGCGATCCTCGTCTCCAACACCCTCGGCACCTCGATGGGCGACTTCCTCTCCGACAGCTCCGGGCTCGGCTACCTGGGCGGCGCGGCGCTGGTGACCGGTGTGCTGCTGGTCCTGGTGGCGCTGATGCGGGTGCCGGCGGTGCCGAACGTCCTGCTCTTCTGGTTCGCCTTCGTGCTCACCCGCCCGCTGGGCGCCACGGCCGGCGACTTCCTCACCAAGCCGGTCGCCAAGGGCGGCCTCGACCTGGGTACGGCGGGTTCGTCCGCGGTGCTGCTCGCGGTGCTGTTCGGCCTGATGGCGTACGCGCAGGTGCGGGAGCGGCGGACGGCTCCCGCCGTCGGCCTGGAGGGCGAGGGCCCCGAGGCGGAGGCGGTCCGGCCGCACGACGCCGGGCGGGTCTGACGGCAACGAGAACACCCCGCTCCCGGGAGACCGGGAGCGGGGTGTTCGACGGAGCGCCGGGCAGGCCTTGCACCTGCATTTCCCCGCAGGAAGCGGGGCGTCTTTCCTTGGACCACCAACGCACTGCGTCCGGGCCGGTGTTCCGGCCGTTCGCGTGTGATGATCATAGCGGGCGACGGGCCCGCGTATCAACTCAGGCGTCCGGCTGTTCCCCGTCCACCGACTCGAACCGCCACCGGTGCACCGCGCGCGTCACCAAGTCCCCGTCGGGCTCGGGCAGTTCCGGCAGGTCGGCGTCGTACGGCGCGTCCCACCAGGTGATGACCAGCACCCGGTCACCGGGGGCGCGGAGGGTCTCGCGGCGCAGCGGCGGTGCATCGAGCGGCTGCGCGCGAGCCCAGTCCAGCAGTTCCCCGCCCCTGCCCTGGGCCGCGCGGGCCTCCCACATCAGGGCGACGGTCACGAGTACAGGTTGTCCTTGCTGACCTCGTGCACGTGGTCGTGGCCCGGGACGTGCGGGGCGGTCACCGGCAGCGAGGAGTCGGCGGACAGGTCCCAGCCGGAGGCGGCCCGGTTGCGGGCGACCATCTCGGCGCCGAGGGCCGCGACCATCGCCCCGTTGTCCGTGCACAGCTTGGGGCGCGGGACGCGCAGCAGGATGCCGGCCGCCTCGCAGCGCTCCTGGGCGAGGACGCGCAGCCGGGAGTTGGCGGCGACGCCGCCGCCGATCATCAGGTGGTCGACGCCCTCGTCCTTGCAGGCGCGCACGGCCTTGCGGGTCAGCACGTCCACCACGGCCTCCTGGAAGGACGCTGCGACGTCCCGCACCGGGACCTCCTCACCGGCCGCCCGCCTGGCCTCGATCCAGCGGGCCACGGCCGTCTTCAGACCGGAGAAGGAGAAGTCGTACGCGGGGTCGCGCGGGCCGGTCAGGCCGCGCGGGAAGGAGATCGCCTGCGGGTCGCCCTCCTTGGCGTACCGGTCGATGACCGGGCCCCCGGGGAAGCCCAGGTTCAGCACCCGGGCGATCTTGTCGAAGGCCTCGCCGGCCGCGTCGTCGATGGTGGCGCCCATCGGGCGGACGTCGGAGGTGATGTCCTCGGACAGCAGCAGGGAGGAGTGGCCGCCGGAGACCAGCAGGGCCATCGTCGGCTCGGGCAGCGGGCCGTGCTCCAGCTGGTCCACGCAGATGTGCGAGGCGAGGTGGTTGACGCCGTACAGGGGCTTGCCGAGCGCGTAGGCGTAGGCCTTGGCGGCCGAGACGCCGACCAGCAGGGCGCCGGCGAGACCGGGGCCGGCCGTGACCGCGATGCCGTCGAGGTCCTTGACGGAGACGCCGGCCTCCTTCAGCGCGCGGTCGATCGTCGGGACCATGGCCTCCAGGTGGGCGCGGGACGCCACCTCGGGGACGACACCGCCGAAGCGGGCGTGCTCGTCGACGCTGGAGGCGATGGCGTCCGCCAGCAGGGTGGTGCCGCGGACGATGCCGACGCCGGTCTCGTCGCAGGAGGTCTCGATGCCGAGGACGAGTGGTTCGTCAGCCATTGATCTCGGTTCCTTGTACTGGGGAGGAGTCCGCGGCGGAGCCGCTGTCGGGTGCGGTGGTCAGGCGCATGACCAGGGCGTCCACGTTGCCCGGCTGGTAGTAGCCGCGCCGGACGCCGATGGCCACGAAGCCGAAGCGCTCGTAGAGCTTCTGGGCGCGCAGGTTGTCGACCCGGCACTCCAGCATGACCTCGGCGCACTCGAAGGCGGTGGCCGCCTTCAGCAGCTCGGTGAGCAGCCGGCCACCGAGGCCGGTGCCCTGCTGGGAGCGGGCGACCGCGATGGTCTGGACGTCGCCGAGGTCGCCGGAGGCGGTGAGGCCCGCGTACCCGACGATCCGGCCGCCGTCCTCGGCCACCACGTACCGCCGGGTGGCCTCGGGGCCCCGGGCGTGGGCCAGCTCGGACCAGAACATCCCCCGGGACCAGGCGTCCTCGGGGAACAGGTCCTTCTCCAGCTCCAGGACCGGGTCGATGTCCCACCAGCGCATCTCGCGCAGGCTCGGGGTTGCCGGTTCCGTCACTTGGGGGTGACCACCTTGTAGTTCTTGGGGACCTGGGCGTCGGGGCGGCGCAGGTACAGCGGGCGCGGGGCGGGCAGCTCGTCACCGGCCGCGAGACGCTCGGCGGCCAGCGCGGCGAGGGCGGCGGCGGACACATGCTCGGGCTCGTGGGCGCTCGGGAACGTGTCCGGGTAGAGCAGCGCGCCCGCGCCGACCGCGGGGAGGCCCGCGACCCGGTCGGTGATGTCGGCGGGGCGGTCGACGGCCGGCTCGATCAGCCGGGTGCGGGAGTCGGCGTACGTGGCCCAGTAGACCTCCTTGCGCCGGGCGTCGGTCGCCACGACGAAGGGGCCCTTCTCGATGTCGGCGGCGTAGGCGAGGGCGTCCAGGGTGCACAGGCCGTACACGGGGACGCCGAGCGCGAGACCGAAGGTGTCGGCGGTCATCAGGCCCACGCGCAGCCCGGTGTAGGGGCCGGGGCCGACGCCGACGGCGATCCCGGTGACGGCCTCCAGCTTGAGGCCCGCCTCGGCGAGGACGCGGTCGACGGCCGGCAGCAGCAGCTCTCCGTGCCGGCGCGCGTCCACCTGGCTCGACGAGACGATGACGTCCGTGCCGTCGTGCAGCGCGACGGTGACGGCGGGGGTGGCGGTATCCAGAGCGAGCAAGAGCACGCGAACAGCCTACGGCGCCCGACGCTCGTGCATGGCCGTCCGGGGCAGACGGTCACCGACTGCTACGGTTCGTACGAAGTACGACATATGGCACGAAGCAGAGGTGGGCGCGCGTGGCAGGGACCAGCTCCGGGATCGTGGCCGGCCTGACCGCCGCGGCCGTCGGAACCGTCGGATTCCTCGCCTACCAGGCGTCGGCGACCGTGCCGCCGGGTCTGGGCGGGAAGTCCGGGGCGAGCGCGTCGCCCTCCGCGGTCGTCAGCAAGGCGCCGCGCGACCGGGGCAATCCGGGGGCCCTGCCGACCGGGTCCGGCAAGGGTGAACGGGTCGTGTACTCGGTGGACGACGACCGCGTCTGGCTGGTCGACGCCCGCGACCGGGTGCAGCGCGGCTTCGGGGTGCACCCGGGCTCCGTGGACCCGCCGGTCGGCCTCTACTGGGTCACGTCCCGCTCCAACACGGCCACCGGGACGGACGGCGCCCCGATCGAGCACGTCGTCCGCTTCACCAGCGTGGACGGGGTGGCCATCGGGTTCAGCGCGGCGGTGGGCACCGGCTCGGACACCGCCATGACGGACGTGAAGACGGGTGGCATCCGGGAGCGGCGCGAGGACGGCGACGCGATGTGGCGGTTCGCCACCATCGGCGTTCCGGTCGTGGTGATCCGCTGAGCGTTCCGGTCGCGGTGAGCCGCCGAGCGTTCCGGTCGCGGTGATCCGCCGACCGTCCCGGCGATCCGCTACGCGGCCGCGCGGTGTTCACTCGCCGGCGGCTCGGGGCGGGCCGGCTCGGGGGCGCTCGGCGGCCGGGAGACCAGTTCGGCGGCCGCGCACGAAGCCAGCAGATCGCGCATGGACACCCCGGGGAGCACGGGCGGCCCGGCCGGTCGCGCCGTGGGTCGAGAAGCGGGCATGGACGCCTCCTGACGTGCGGGGCCGGTACGTGGTTAGGCGCGCCTAACCACGGCCTGGACACCATGTGACCACGCCCGGTACGTCCTGCGCAATGACTTCCCGACGGCCTGTCGGAAAGACGTCGGGAAGGCACCACCGCACGGCCGGTCCGGAGCCGCCGGTCCGCTCAGGCCGCGAGCGTCTCCAGGGCCGCGTCCGCCCACCGGCCGCCGAGTCCGGTCACCGTGACGTGCCGTACCTCGTCCGTGGTGTCCCCGACGGCCCGGTGGATGACGACCTGCAGCCGGTCCTCGGTCAGCTCCTCGACCTTGCCCTCGCCCCACTCCACGACGATCACCGAGTCGGGCAGGGACACGTCCAGGTCGAGGTCCTCCATCTCGTCGAGCCCGCCGGAGAGCCGGTAGGCGTCGACGTGCACGAGCGGCGGGCCGTCGCCGAGCGAGGGGTGCACCCGGGCGATCACGAACGTGGGCGAGGTGACCGCGCCGCGCACGCCCATCCCCTCGCCGAGGCCGCGGGTCAGCGTGGTCTTGCCCGCACCCAGCTCCCCGGTGAGCATCACCAGGTCGCCCGCGCGCAGCAGTTTCGCCAGCCGGCGGCCCAGTTCCCGCATCTGCTCGGGGGACGTGACGGTCAGCCGGGTCTCAGCGGGGTCGTGCGGTGCTGCTGGAGCTGCTGCTTGTTCCATAGCCACTTACGGTAGCCCCTGCGGGCACGGCGCCCGCGCGGGTCAGCAGGTCGGCGAGGCGGTCGGTGACCACTTCCGGGTGCTCCAGCATGACGAGGTGCCCGGCGTCCGGCACCAGCACCAGCTCGGCGTCCGGGAGCAGGTCCGCGATGGCCTCGCTGTGCTCGCTGGGCGTGACCAGGTCCTGCACCCCGGCCAGCACGAGCACGGGGGCGTCCCGGAAGCAGCCGAGTGCCTCGGTCTTGTCGTGGTCGGTGAAGGCCGGGTAGAACTCGGCGACCACGTCGATCGGTGTGGACTCGATCATCCGCTCCGCGAACCGCGCGACCGCCGGGTCGACGTCCCGCCCCGCGAACGAGTACCGCTTGATGATCCCGGCGAACAGGTCGGCGGTGGCCCGGCGCCCCTTCTCCACCAGCTCCGCCTGCTGCCCGAGCGCCTTCAGCACCCCCGGGAGTATCCGGCGCACCGCGTTGACGCCGGCGACGGGCAACCCGAAGTTGACCTCGCCGAGCCGCCCGGACGAGGTGCCGACGAACGCGGTGGCCACCACCCGGTCCCGGATCAGCTCCGGGTACTGGGCGGCCAGCGCCATCGTCGTCATCCCGCCCATGGAGTGGCCGACCAGCACGATCGGGCCGTCCGGCACGGCCGTGTCTATGACCGCCTTCAGGTCGCGGCCGAGCTGGTCGATGGTGAGCGGCACGTCCTGCTGGGTCTGGGCCACGCCCCGCCCGGACCGGCCGTGGCTGCGCTGGTCCCAGTGCACGGTCCGGACGACGCCGCGCAGGGCCGCGCGCTGGAAGTGCCAGGAATCCTGGCTGAGGCAGTAGCCGTGGCAGAAGACGACGGTGACCGGGGCGGGCGCCTTGCGTCCGAACAGCCTGCGGCGGCGCGGGGAGACACCGGTGCCGGGGTCGGGCTCGACGTCGTCGACCTCGTAGTACAGCTCGGTGCCGTCGTCGGAGTACGCCTTGCCGGGGGTGCCGCGCAGAGTGCCGTAGGGGCCCGTCGAGTCCAGCGCGAGACGGGCCTTGCGGCGCATCCCGCGCCCCACCGTCATCCGCTCGACGGCCACGCCGGCGGCCGCGCCCGCGGCCAGGACGCCTATCGCGGCACCGGCGATACCGGTCGCCCTGCGCCAGCTCCCGCCCGCCCCCGCGGTGACGGAGGCGACGGCCGCCGAGGCGACGACGTCCGCCACGGCCTCCGCACTGCTCTCGCTCACGTACCGCTCCTCTTCGCCGTACTGCAGTTCGCCGGGTGATGAAACAGGTGGTGCAGGTGATGCTTGTGGTGCAGATGGTGCTTGTGGTGCAGGTGGTGCAGGTGGTGCCCGTGCTGCCGGTGGTGCCGCTGTGGTGCACATGCCGTCCACGCAGGCGGCGTGGTCACCGCCGTCCGTGCCCGTCCGTGCCCGTCCGTGCTGTTCGGTTCACCGACGGAACAGGGGCAACCCACGTGCCGCGGTCCCCCGAAGGGGCTACCCCTCTTGTTCCCTGTCCACATAGACGCGAGGAACGCGCGTTCCGATCCGCGTGACGATCTCGTACGCGATCGTGCCGCAGGCCTGGGCCCAGTCCTCGGCGGTGGGCTCACCGCGGTCGCCGGGCCCGAACAGCACGGCCTCCGTGCCGACCGGGGGCTCGTCGCCGCCGAGGTCGACCACGAACTGGTCCATGGCCACCCGCCCGGCGACCGTCCGCCACTTGCCGTCGACCAGCACCGGACCGCTGCCGGAGGCGTGCCGGGGCACACCGTCCGCGTAGCCGACGGGAACGAGGCCGAGCGTGGTCGGGCCGGGGGTGACGTAGTGGTGGCCGTAGCTGACCCCGTGGCCGCCCGGCACGTGCTTGACCAGCGCCAGCGACGCGCTCAGCGTCATCACCGGCCGCAGCCCGAAGTCGGTCGGGGCGCCGATCTCCGGACTGGGCGAGACGCCGTACATGGCGATGCCGGGCCGGACGAGGTCGAAGTGGGTCTCCGGGAGGGTCAGCGTGGCCGGGGAGTTGGCGATGTGCCGGACCTCCGGGCGCACGCCCTGCTCCTCCGCGTACGCCAGCATCTCCCGGAACCGGGCGAGCTGGGCCGCGATGGAGGGGTGCCCCGGTTCGTCGGCGCACGCGAAGTGCGACCACAGGCCGGTGATCCGGACCAGTCCGTCGCGCTCGGCCCGCAGTGCCTCACCGACGAGTTCGGGCCAGTCGGCGGGCTGGCAGCCGTTGCGCCCGAGCCCCGTGTCGGCCTTCAGCTGCACCCGCGCGGGCCGGCCGGCCTCCCGGGCCGCCTCCGTCACCTCGCGCAGGGCCCACAGCCCGCTGAGCGAGACGTCGATGTCCGCCTCGATCGCCTGCCGCCACGGTCCGCCGGGCACCCACAGCCAGCACAGCACGCGGGTGTCCAGACCCGCGGCGCGCAGCGCGAGGGCCTCCTCCGGCGTGGCGGTGCCGAGCCAGGTGGCGCCCGCCTCGACGGCAGCGCGGGCGCAGGGCAGCGCCCCGTGGCCGTAGGCGTCGGACTTGACGACGGCCATAAGGGCCGCGCCCTCCGCCCGGGCACGCAGGGCCCGCACATTGGCCCGCAGGGCGGCCAGATCGATCTCGGCCCGGGCGCGCAGGGGCGCGGTCGGCACAGCTGAAGTCTCACTCATGGCGCCCCCAGTCTCTCAGAGGGCCGCGCGGGCCCCGGCGCGGTGTCCGGTACCCGCCCGCACGCCGCCGCCCGGCCGCCCAACCGGCTCCGCCGGGACCGGCGGTGACGCCGTGACCCAAGGACCGTCACGCCGCCCGGAGCCGCCCGGACTGCGCGCGATGCCTCGGCTGTGTACGGCCGGCGGGACCAGCCGGACCGGCCGGACCGGCGGGACCGGCGGGACCGGCCGGACCCGCGTGGTCAGCGGAGCCTGCGGAGCGCCCCCGCGCGGCTTCGGCCCCGGGCACCCGGCCACGCCCACCGGCCCGCACCGCGAACTGCCCCAAGGGCCTGTTGCGAACATGGCAGAGGGCCACTCTCGCGACAGGCCCTAGTCCCACACGTCCCGCCACGCCTCCGGGATCCGCGCCGCGACGTCGTGTGCCCCCACCGGCGCGCCCCGCGCCGCGAACCGCCCCGCGAGCCCGTGCAGGTAGGCCGCGACACTGCCCGCGTCGAGCGCGCGGAGACCGGCCGCCAGCAGCGAGCCGGCGAGTCCGGACAGCACGTCCCCGCTTCCGGCGGTGGCCAGCCAGCCGGTCCCGGTGGAGTTCACCCGCACGGCCCCGCCGCCGGGGTCGGCGACCAGAGTCGTGGACCCCTTCAGCAGCACGGTCGCCCGGTAGACGGCGGCCAGTTCCCGCACCGAGGCCAGCCTGGCCGCCTCGACCTCCTCGCGCCGCACCCCGAGCAGCGCGGCCGCCTCACCGGCGTGCGGGGTCATCAGCGTCGGTGCCGTGCGCGAGCGCACCGCGTCCCGCTCCGCCAGCCGCAGCCCGTCGGCGTCGACCAGCACCGGCACCTCGGCGGCCAGCACCTCCGCCACGGTCGCCGCGTCGTCCCCGGCGCCGGGCCCGACCACCCACGCCTGCACCCGCCCCGCCCGGTCCGGACCCCCGTCCGACACCAGGGTCTCCGGGAACCGCGCGAGGACGGCGTCCCCGGCGGGCCCGACGTACCGCACGGCGCCCGCGCCACCGCGCAGCGCCCCGGACACGGCGAGCACGGCGGCCCCCGGGTACCGCGCCGAGCCCGCGGCGATCCCGACTACGCCCCGCCGGTACTTGTCGCTCTCCACCGCCGGGGACGGCAGCAGCCGCGCCACGTCGGCGTGCTGCAACGCCTCCAACTCGGCCCCGGGCGGCAGTTCGAGCCCGATGTCGACCAGCCGGACCGAACCGGCGTGCTCACGCGCCGGGTCGACCAGCAGCCCCGGCTTGTGCGTACCGAAGGTGACGGTGAGGTCGGCCCGGATCGCGGCCCCGCGCACCTCGCCGGTGTCCGCCTCCACCCCGCTCGGCAGGTCCACGGCGACGACCGCCGCCCGCGACCGCCCCACCACCGTGGCCAGCGCCTCGGCGTCCGGCCGCAGCCCGCCCTTGCCCCCGATACCGACGATGCCGTCGAGGACGAGGTCGGCCCGCTCGATCAGCTCCTCCTCGGAACCCGGTGCCGCGACGGAGCCTCCGGCGCGCCGCAACGCGGCGAGCCCCGGGGAGTGGGTGCGCCCGGGCGCGAGCAGTACGGCCGTGACCCCCGCGCCCCGCCGGGCGAGCCGCGCGCCCGCGTACAACGCGTCGCCGCCGTTGTCCCCGCTGCCCACGAGCAGCACCACCCGGCTGCCGTACACCCGCCCGAGCAGGTCGGCGCAGGCGGCCGCCAGCCCTGCGGCGGCCCGCTGCATCAGCGCTCCCTCCGGCAGCCGCGCCATCAACGCCCGTTCGGCCGCCCTTACCGTCTCCACGCTGTACGCAGTACGCATGGCATCGAGTCTGCCCCGGAAGGACGGTCGCCCACACTCGGACCACCCGGACCGGCCCAGAGGTCGGCCGAGCGCGCTACCCCTCCGCGACCACCACCGCCGAGGCGACACCCGCGTCATGACTGAGCGACACGTGCCAGGACCGCACGCCGAGTTCGGCCGCCTTCGCGGCCACCGTGCCCGTGACCCGCAGCCGGGGCTGCCCGCTGTCCTCGACGTACACCTCGGCGTCGGTCCAGTGCAGCCCCGGCGGGGCGCCCAGCGCCTTGGCCAGTGCCTCCTTGGCCGCGAACCGCGCCGCGAGGGACGCGATGCCGCGCCGCTCGCCGCTGGGCAGCAGCAACTCGCTCTTGACGAACAGCCGATCGGCCAGCCCAGGCGTCCGGTCCAGCGATGCCCGGAACCGGTCGATCTCGGCGACGTCGATTCCGACCCCGATGATGCTCATGCGGGGCAGCCTACGGCGGGCAGCGGCACCGCGACGGCCGCCCACCCCGCTCGCGACCGACGGGCCGACGGGCGGACGGGCCGACGGGCCGACGGACTAGGGCTCCTGGCGCAGCGCCCGGGCGACGAGGTCGTGGACGAGGAACTCGCCGGGACGGCGGTTCTCCTTGAGGCGTTCGAGGTCGCCGGGGCCGAACCAGTCGTAGGCGGTGTGCTTGGACCGTTCGAGGGCGGGACGGTCCAGGTCGCCCTCGACGTCCACGAGATAGTCGGCCTCGTGCCGCAGTCCGAGGCCGTCGTCGCCGTGCCAGGTGGTGGTGCCCAGGTGGCGGCGCACCCGGCTCAGGCGCCACCCCGTCTCCTCCTCGACCTCCCGTGCGAGGGCGTCCAGGAGGGCCTCCCCCGGCTCGACATGGCCGCCCACGATGTCCCAGGAGTCGGGGAACAGCCGCCGCAGTGGGCTCCGCTTCTGCGCGAAGGCACCGCCGGGGCCGAGGATGACGGCCCCGACGGCCCACAGCTCGCCCGGCGCGGGAACGGGTACCTCGACGCCGGGGTCCACCCGGTACGACTCAGCTGCGGCCATGGGCGACAGCGTAGGCCCGGCGGCGCCTCACTCGACCGTCACGGACTTGGCCAGGTTGCGCGGCTGGTCCACCTCGTTGCCGCGGGCCGTGGCCAGTTCGCAGGCGAACACCTGGAGGGGCACGCTGGCCACCAGTGGCTGGAGCAGGGTGGGGGTGGCCGGGATCCGGATCAGGTGGTCCGCGTACGGGACCACCGCCTCGTCGCCCTCCTCCGCGATCACGATCGTCCGCGCCCCGCGGGCCCGGATCTCCTGGATGTTGGAGACGATCTTGTCGTGGATCACGGACCGTCCGCGCGGTGAGGGGACCACCACGACCACCGGCAGGTCCTCCTCGATCAGCGCGATCGGGCCGTGCTTCAGCTCGCCCGCCGCGAAGCCCTCGGCGTGCATGTAGGCGAGTTCCTTCAGCTTCAGGGCGCCTTCGAGGGCGACCGGGTAGCCGACGTGCCGGCCCAGGAACAGCACCGTGTTCTTGGTGGCCAGG
Source organism: Streptomyces sp. IBSBF 3136 (assembly GCF_036815105.1). Classification (NCBI taxonomy): domain Bacteria; kingdom Bacillati; phylum Actinomycetota; class Actinomycetes; order Kitasatosporales; family Streptomycetaceae; genus Streptomyces; species Streptomyces sp. IBSBF 3136. The sequence continues at coordinate 36,650 of NZ_JAJSZC010000031.1, read as the reverse complement.
GAGCGGGCGAGCGACCGCACCGGTTCCATGGTCTCCAGCACGCGCTCGACCTCGCCCGAGATCTGGGACAGGTCCCGGATGACGGCACGGATCTCGTCGCCCCACTTGGTGCCCCGCACCTGGCCGAGGTACAGCGCCACCAGGTAGCAGGCCACGAGCTGGGTCAGGAACGCCTTGGTGGAGGCGACGGCCACCTCCGGCCCGGCGTGCGTGTACAGCACGGCGTCCGACTCGCGCGGGATCGTCGAGCCGTTGGTGTTGCAGATCGCCAGCACCTTGGAACCCTGCTCGCGGGCGTGCCGCAGCGCCATCAGGGTGTCCATGGTCTCGCCGGACTGGGAGATGGCGATGACCAGCGAGCGGCCGTCCAGGATGGGGTCCCGGTAGCGGAACTCGCTCGCCAGCTCCACCTCGCAGGGGATGCGGGTCCAGTGCTCGATGGCGTACTTGGCGATCATCCCGGCGTGGAAGGCGGTGCCGCAGGCGACGATGACGACCTTGTCCACCTCGCGCAGCTCCGAGGGGGAGATCCGCACCTCGTCCAGGGTCAGCGAGCCGGCCGCGTCGATCCGACCCAGCAGCGTGTCGGCGACCGCCTTCGGCTGCTCGGCGATCTCCTTGAGCATGAAGTAGTCGTAGCCGCCCTTCTCGGCGGCCGAGGCGTCCCAGTCGACGTGGTACGAGCGGACGTCCGCCTCACGGCCGTCGAATCCGGTCACCGTCACGCCGTCCCGGCGCAGCTCCACCACCTGGTCCTGGCCCAGTTCGATGGCCGAGCGGGTGTGCTCGATGAACGCGGCCACGTCGGAGGCGAGAAACGCCTCGCCCTCTCCGACACCGACCACGAGCGGGGAGTTGCGGCGGGCGCCCACCACCAGGTCCGGCGCGTCCGCGTGCACGGCGACCAGGGTGAACGCGCCCTCCAGACGCCGGCACACCAGCCGCATGGCCTCCGCCAGATCGGCGCAGGAGGAGAACTCCTCGGCGAGGAGGTGGGCGACGACCTCGGTGTCCGTCTCGGAGGTCAGCTCGTGGCCACGCTCGGCGAGTTCGGCGCGCAGCAGCGCGAAGTTCTCGATGATGCCGTTGTGGACGACCGCGACGCGGCCCGCGTTGTCCAGGTGCGGATGGGCGTTCGCGTCCGTGGGTCCGCCGTGGGTGGCCCACCGGGTGTGGCCGATGCCCGTCGACCCCGCCGGCAGCGGCCGGTCGACGAGCTCCTTCTCCAGGTTGACCAGCTTCCCGGCCTTCTTCGCCGCGGCGAGCCCACCGTCCGCCAGCACGGCGACCCCGGCCGAGTCGTACCCCCGGTACTCCAGCCGCTTCAGGCCGGCCATCACGACATCGAGCGCCGACTGCGACCCCACGTATCCCACGATTCCGCACATGCGCGGCAGCCTACGACCCACACCGCTCCCCAACGGGTCACAGCGTGCCCGAAATCGGAAATTCCTGAGGGGCGTGGGGTGTCCCTCATGGACGCACCGGAGGCGCGGCGTGACGTACCCCACCCCGCCGCCCCGTTCAAACTCCGTTAACAATGGACTGTGATCTCACCGGTCTCCTCGATGCCCCGGAGCGCCCACCGGCCAAGGCCGGAGGCGACTCCCTACGTCGACCTCACCCGTGCGGAGTGGAGCGCGCTGCGCGACAAGACGCCGCTGCCGCTCACCGCCGAGGAGGTGGAGAAGCTGCGCGGTCTGGGTGACGTGATCGACCTGGACGAGGTGCGGGACATCTACCTCCCGCTCTCCCGGTTGCTCAACCTGTACGTCGGCGCCACCGACGGGCTGCGAGGGGCGCTGAACACGTTCCTCGGGGAGAAGGGCTCCCAGTCCGGCACGCCGTTCGTCATAGGCGTCGCCGGGTCGGTCGCGGTGGGCAAGTCCACCGTGGCCCGGCTGCTCCAGGCCCTGCTGTCCCGCTGGCCGGAACACCCCCGCGTGGAACTGGTCACCACCGACGGCTTCCTGCTGCCCACCGAGGAGTTGGAGGCCCGCGGCCTGATGTCGCGGAAGGGTTTCCCCGAGTCCTACGACCGCCGCGCGCTGACCCGCTTCGTCGCCGACATCAAGGCCGGCAAGGAGGAGGTCACCGCCCCCGTCTACTCACACCTGATCTACGACATCGTCCCCGACCGGCGGCTGACCGTGCGGCGCCCGGACATCCTGATCGTCGAGGGGCTCAACGTGCTCCAGCCCGCGCTGCCGGGCAAGGACGGCCGCACCCGGGTCGGCCTCGCCGACTTCTTCGACTTCAGCGTGTACGTCGACGCGGGCGCCGACGTCATCGAGCACTGGTACCTCAGCCGTTTCAAGAAGCTGCGCCAGACGGCCTTCCAGAAGCCGGACTCCTACTTCCGCAAGTACACCCAGGTCTCCGAGGAGGAAGCCCTGGACTACGCCCGCACGCTGTGGCGCACCATCAACAAGCCCAACCTGGTGGAGAACATCGCCCCCACCCGCGGCCGCGCCACCCTGATCCTGCGCAAGGGCCCGGACCACAAGGTGCAGCGGCTGAGGCTGCGCAAGCTGTGACCGCTACCCTGCGGGCATGCTGCATCTGCGTCTGATCACACCGTCCGACAAGACGGACGACGTGGTGCGCTTGATCGAGAAGACGGTCGGCACCACACATCTCGCCGTCGTCCCCGGCGCCGCCCGCACCCCGGCCGGGGACGTCGTGATGTGCGACGTGGCCCGCGAGGCGGGCGACGAACTGCTGACGGGGCTGCAGCGGTTGGGCATCGGGAACACCGGCTCCATCGCCGTGGAGAACATCGACCTGTCGCTGTCCGAGCGGGCCGACAAGGCCGAGGCGGAGGCGCCCGGGGAGAGTGCCGACGCCGTGCTGTGGGAGCACCTGAGCGAGGCGACGCACGAGGAGTCGACGCTGTCGGTGACCTACGTCGCCTTCATCACCCTGGCCACCATGATCGCGGCCTGTGGCGTGGTGCTGGACAACGCGATCCTGATCGTGGGCGCGATGGCGGTGGGGCCGGAGTTCGGGCCGCTGGCCGGGATCTGCACGGCGGTGGTGCGGCGGGCCCCACGACTGGCGCTGCGCTCACTGATCGCACTGCTGGTGGGCTTCGCGGCAGCCATGTTGCTGACCTCGGCGTTCAGCCTCTTCATGGACGCGGTGGGACTGTTCAGCAAGGCGCGGCTGGAGGCGGAGCGGCCCAACACCGGGTTCATCTACGCCCCGGACTGGTTCTCGTTCGTGGTGGCCGTCCTCGCCGGGGCCGCCGGCACGCTGTCGCTGACGTCCGCCAAGTCTGATGCCCTGGTCGGTGTCGCCATCTCCGTGACGACCGTGCCGGCCGCCGCCAACGCGGCCGTGGCCCTGATGTACGGCGACGACAACCAGGCCGCGCGTTCGACGGAGCAGTTGCTGCTGAACCTGCTCGGCATCGTCGTCGCCGGCACGCTCACGCTGCTCGCCCAGAAGTGGTTCTGGGCCGTGCAGCGCGAGCGCACCCCGCGACCGGACTGAGGGCCAGTCGCGAAAGTGGCCTCGCCGCCCGAAGGGCGGCCGGCACGGCAGAGGACCGCTCTCGCGGCAGGCCCTAGCCCAGCGCCGACTTCACCGCGTCGGCCAGCCGGCCGGCGACCGACCGGGCCTGGTCGATGTCGGCGGCCTCCACCATCACCCGCACCAGCGGCTCGGTGCCGGAGGGACGCAGCAGCACCCGGCCGGTCTCCCCCAGCTCACGCTCGGCGTCGGCGACGGCGGCGGCCAGGTCGGCCGAGGTCTTCACCCGGGACTTGTCCACGTCCGGCACGTTGATCAGGACCTGCGGCAGCCGCTCCATCACGGACGCAAGCTCCCGCAGCGTACGGCCGGTCTCGGCCACCCGCGCCGCCAGCAGCAGACCGGTCAGCGTGCCGTCACCGGTCGTCGCGTGGTCGAGGACGATCACGTGCCCGGACTGCTCGCCGCCCAGGGCGAAGCCGTGCTGCTTCATCTCCTCCAGCACGTACCGGTCGCCCACGGCCGTCTGCACGAGCCGGATGCCCACCCGCTCCATGGCCAGCTTGAAGCCCAGGTTGGACATGACCGTGGCGACGACGGTGTCGGAGCGCAGCTCCGAGCGCTCGCGCAGCGCCATCGCCAGCACGGCCAGGATCTGGTCGCCGTCGATCTCCTCACCGGTGTGGTCCACGGCCAGGCAGCGGTCGGCGTCCCCGTCGTGCGCGACGCCGAAGTCCGCGCCGTGCTCGACGACCGCGGCCTTCAGCTTGCCCAGGTGGGTGGAGCCGCAGCCGTCGTTGATGTTGAGCCCGTCCGGCTCGGCGCCGATGGTGACGATCTGCGCGCCGGCCCGGGTGAACACCTCAGGCGAGACACTCGCGGCCGCGCCGTGCGCCTCGTCGAGCACGATCTTCAGACCGTCGAGACGGTTCGGCAGCGCCGACAGCAGATGGCCGACGTACTGCTCGAAGCCCTCGTCGTACGACCGCACGCGCCCCACCCCGGCGCCGGTGGGCCGCTCCCAGGGCTCGCCGTGGCGGTGGGACTCGTAGACGCCCTCGATGCGGTCCTCGAGCTCGTCGGCGAGCTTGTGGCCACCGCGCGCGAAGAACTTGATGCCGTTGTCCGGCATGGCGTTGTGGCTGGCGGAGAGCATCACACCGAGGTCGGCGCCGAGCGCGCCGGTCAGGTACGCGACCGCGGGCGTCGGCAGCACGCCGACGCTCAGCACGTCCACGCCGGCGCTCGCCAGGCCGGCCACCACGGCGGCCTCCAGGAACTCCCCGGACGCGCGCGGGTCCCGTCCGACCACGGCCTTCGGCCGGTGGCCCTCGAAGGTGCCCGCCTCGGCCAGCACGTGCGCCGCCGCGACGGACAGGCCGAGCGCCATCTCGGCGGTCAGGTCCGCGTTGGCTACACCGCGCACGCCGTCCGTGCCGAAGAGTCGTCCCACTTGTCCTCCTGAGGAAGCGTCCTTGCTGCCGGAATGATGGCAGACGCCATGCGATCCGATCACACAAGCCTTTGAGCGTCTTGTGTCGTTATACGCCCTTGACTGGGATAAACGAACGCCCCGACGGCACATGTGGCGTGCCGCCGGGGCGTTCGGAGTACGAGCAGGCAGCTGCTGTTTAGCGCTTGCTGTACTGCGGGGCCTTGCGGGCCTTCTTCAGACCGGCCTTCTTGCGCTCGACCGCACGGTCGTCGCGCGTGAGGAAGCCGGCCTTCTTCAGCGGGCCGCGGTTGTTGTCGACGTCCGCCTCGTTCAGCGCACGGGCGACACCGAGACGGAGCGCACCGGCCTGACCGGAGACACCGCCACCCGCGATGCGGGCGATGACGTCGTAACGGCCCTCGAGCTCGAGCACCTTGAAGGGCTCGTTGACTTCCTGCTGGTGCACCTTGTTCGGGAAGTAGTCCTCGAGGGTGCGACCGTTGATCTTCCACTTGCCGGTGCCCGGGACGATCCGGACACGGGCGATGGCGTTCTTGCGGCGGCCCAGGCCGGCGGCCGGCTGGGGCTCACCGAAGCGGGACGCGAGGGACTCGGAGGTGTACTCGCCCTCGACGGGGACGTCCGACTCCGTGGTGTAGCTGTCGATGTCAAGCTCTTCGAGCGGCTGCTCGGCAGTGGTCTCGGCCACGATTCTCCTCAGAAGATTCTGTTCAGTCTTAGGGGGCGGCCGGACTTACTGCGCGACCTGGGTGATCTCGAACGGCACCGGCTGCTGCGCAGCGTGCGGGTGCACGTCACCCTTGTAGACCTTCAGCTTCGAGAGCATCTGACGGCCCAGCGTGTTCTTGGGGAGCATGCCCTTGACGGCCTTCTCGATGGCCTTCTCGGGGTTCTTGTCGAGCAGCTCGTCGTAACGGACGGAGCGCAGACCACCCGGGTAGCCGGAGTGGCGGTACGCCATCTTCTGGGTCCGCTTGTTGCCGGACAGGTGCACCTTGTCGGCGTTGATGATGATGACGAAGTCACCGGTGTCGACGTGGGGGGCGTAGATCGGCTTGTGCTTGCCCCGCAGAAGGGACGCGGCGGTCGTGGCGAGACGACCCAGGACGACGTCCTGAGCGTCGATGACGTGCCACTGGCGCGTCACATCGCCGGGCTTGGGGCTGTACGTACGCACGGTTCGTAGCCTTCGCTTCGAGTGAATGGTCCTGAACAGGTCACCGAAACGATCACGACAGCCCTGACCGCACCACGGTTGACGCAAACCGCGTGCTGGTCGCTGGTCATCGGCCCGGTGGACCGGTGTAAGGGCCCGTCCCGTGAGAATGAGCAAGCCAATACACAACGAAGAAGCAGGTTACCTGCACGGGCCCGGACGGGTCAAAACGAGGCCCTTCCCCCTCATGTCGGCGGACAAACGCGGCATGCCGACCGACGCGGTCCTGTACCCCGGAACCCACGTCTAAGATGCGCCCCATGAGTTACGGGCAGGGGGGACCCCAGTCTCAGTGGGATCCCTGGAAACCTAATTCCCAGCAGCCGTGGAGCAGCGGCGGCGACGACGGGACTCCGGACTGGGCCGCGCTCGCCGAGGCATCGGAGACGCGGAACAAGCGCCGCAGGCTGCTCTTCATCGGCGGCGGTGTGCTCGCCACGATCGGCGTCGGGACCGCCGTGGCGATGGCCGTCGTGTCCGCGAACGGGGACGACAACGCCTCCGGCAACCCCACCAGCCTGCCCGCGACCGCCTCGCTGCCCAGCGGCTCCGCCACGGCGCCGTCCTTCGCTCCGACCAGCGCCCCGCCGCCGCTGGACCCGAAGGACTTCATATCCAGCGCCAAGAAGGACACCGCGCCGCTGAGCCCCGAGACGCTCTTCCCGGGCACGCAGCTCACCGTGGGCGACACGGTGTACAAGAAGGGCGCCACGGCGGACGCGAAGAACTGCTCCACCGGCGCCGACGGCACCCTGCCCAAGATCCTCACCGCCAACGGCTGCACCCGGCTGCTGCGGGCCAGCTACGTGAAGGACGGGGTCGCCGTCACCGTCGGCGTCGCCGTCTTCGACACGGCGGCCCAGGCCGAGAAGGCCAAGGGCCAGACCGACGGCCGGAGCATGGTGCTCTCGCTGGCCGGCAAGGGCGTCAAGCCCTTCTGCAACGCCGCGATCTGCCGCTCCACGCGCAACGCCTACGGCCGCTACGCCTACTTCACGATCAGCGGCTTCACCAACGGCAAGAACGTCACCAAGAAGGACACGGACGTCTTCCGCACCGGTGACGACCTCCAGCAGTTCACCGCGAACCAGATCTACCGCCGCGGCCAGGCCCAGGCCTCCTCGGCGGCGAACCGGTAGCGCTCAGCAGCAGCCCGCCGACGGCAGCGACCGCTTGTTCCTGGCCTCCCTGTTCCGGGCGGCCAGGAGGTCGTCGGCGGGGTAGCCGACCTCCTCCAGGGTCAGCCCGTGCGGGCGCACGACGTGTACGGCGGAGTCCCGCACACCCGCGGCCAGCACCTTCCCGGGCCACTCCGGCCCGCGGTGCCCGTCGCCCACGAACAGCAGCGCGCCGATCAGCGAGCGCACCATGTTGTGGCAGAACGCGTCCGCCCGGACCGTGGCGGTGACGACGCCGTCGCCGCCCCGCACCAGGCTCAGCTCCTGGAGCGTGCGGATCGTGGTCGCGCCCTCGCGCCGCTTGCAGTACGCGGCGAAGTCGTGCTCCCCCAGCAGGGCCCGCGCGGCCTCGTTCATGGCGTCCACGTCGAGCGGCCAGTCGTGCCACAGCACATGGCCGCGCAGCAGCGGGTCCACGCCACCGGGGTTGTCGGTGACCCGGTAGGCGTAGCGCCGCCAGATCGCCGAGAAGCGCGCGTTGAAGCCGTCCGGCGCCTCACCGACCCGCCATACCCGCACGTCCTTGGAGAGCCGCCCGGCCAGCCGCTTGAGCAGCTTCTCGCGGTGCTCGGCCCACAGCTCGGCGGGCAGATCGACGTGCGCCACCTGGCCGCGCGCGTGCACACCGGCGTCGGTCCGCCCGGCCACGGTCAGCTCGTACGTCTCCTTGGACCGCGTCACCGTGCGCAGGGCGTCCTCGATCTCGCCCTGCACGGTCCGCTTGCCGCCGGCCTGCTTGGCCCAGCCGTGGAAGCCGGAGCCGTCGTAGGACAGGTCGAGGCGGACGCGGACATGACCGGGCTGTACTTCACTCACAGACAGATCCTCTCAGTACGCGAAAGCGGGCCCGCCCCGAAGGGCGAACCCGCTTTCCAGCGTCAGGCAGAGCCTCAGGCGTCCTTGGACTCCTCGGCCGGAGCCTCGGCGGCGTCCTCGACCTTGGTCTCCTCGACCTGGGTCTCGTCGGCCTCCTTGACCGCGCGCTTGGTGGCGGCCTCGGCCTCACCCACGGCCTTCTGCTGCACCGTCAGCGCCTCGACCAGCTCGATGACGGCCATGGGCGCGTTGTCGCCACGGCGGTTACCGATCTTGGTGATGCGCGTGTAGCCACCCGGACGGTTCTCGTACCGCGGGCCGATCTCGGTGAAGAGCGTGTGGACGATGCTCTTGTCCGTGATGACCTGGAGCACCTGACGGCGGTTGTGAAGGTCGCCCTTCTTCGCCTTGGTGACCAGACGCTCGGCGTACGGGCGCAGGCGGCGGGCCTTCGCCTCGGTGGTGGTGATGCGGCCGTGCTCGAACAGCGACTTCGCGAGGTTCGCGAGGAGCAGCTTCTCGTGCGCGGCGCTGCCGCCCAGACGGGCACCCTTGGTGGGCTTCGGCATTATCTTCTCCTGTGTGTCTGCCCCGGCCGTGTCAGGTACCGAGGTCAGTATCCGAGCAGACGGTTGTCTGTCGAAGATCCGGGCGCCTTCTCAGACACCCGGAGGGCCCGCGCCCCATAGGGGCGCGGGGAACTGCGCGACCAGCCACGGCCGGCCCGCAGCCGCAGAACCGGTGCTCCTCGCGGAGCGCTCAGTACTGCTCGGTCTCGACGAAACCGGCATCCGCGTCGTCGTCCGCACCAAAGGCGTCCGCGGCGGCGGTGGGGTCGAATCCGGGCGGGCTGTCCTTGAGGGCCAGGCCCATGCCGGCCAGCTTCGCCTTGACCTCGTCGATCGACTTCGCACCGAAGTTGCGGATGTCGAGCAGGTCGGCCTCCGAGCGGGCGACGAGCTCACCCACGGAGTGGATGCCCTCGCGCTTGAGGCAGTTGTACGACCGAACGGTGAGCTCCAGCTCCTCGATCGGCAGCGCCAGGTCCGCGGCCAGGGCGGCGTCCGTCGGGGACGGGCCCATGTCGATGCCCTCGGCGTCGATGTTCAGCTCGCGGGCGAGACCGAACAGCTCGACCAGGGTCTTGCCGGCCGACGCCATGGCGTCACGGGGACGCATGGCCTGCTTCGTCTCGACGTCGACGATCAGCTTGTCGAAGTCGGTGCGCTGCTCGACACGGGTGGCCTCGACCTTGTACGTGACCTTGAGCACGGGGCTGTAGATGGAGTCGACCGGGATACGGCCGATCTCCTGGCCCACCTGCTTGTTCTGCACGGCGGAGACGTAGCCGCGACCGCGCTCGACGGTCAGCTCCATCTCCAGCTTGCCCTTGCCGTTGAGCGTGGCGAGGACCAGGTCGGGGTTGTGGACCTCGACACCGGCCGGGGGCGCGATGTCGGCGGCGGTGACCAGACCCGGGCCCTGCTTGCGCAGGTACATCACGACCGGCTCGTCGTGCTCCGAGGAGACGACCAGCTGCTTGATGTTGAGGATCAGGTCGGTGACGTCCTCCTTGACGCCCGGCACGGTGGTGAACTCGTGCAGCACGCCGTCGATCCGGATGCTGGTGACAGCGGCACCGGGGATCGAGGAGAGGAGGGTACGGCGGAGGGAGTTGCCGAGGGTGTAGCCGAAGCCCGGCTCCAGCGGCTCGATCACGAACCGGGAGCGGAACTCGTCGACGACCTCTTCGGTCAACGAGGGACGCTGAGCGATCAGCATGTGTGGATCAGATCCTTCATTCGTGGACGCCCGCTATTTGACGCCCGACGGAAACCGCACCTGTGAGAAGTGCGGGTACTGCAAGGGTACGGGCGGTACGCCCCGAAGGAGCCGTACCGCCCGAGTACCGCTGGCCGCGAGAGCGACGCGTCAGACGCGGCGACGCTTCGGCGGACGGCAGCCGTTGTGCGGGGTCGGGGTGACGTCCTGGATGGAGCCGACCTCGAGGCCCGTGGCCTGCAGGGAGCGGATCGCGGTCTCACGACCGGAGCCCGGGCCCTTGACGAACACGTCGACCTTGCGCATGCCGTGCTCCTGGGCGCGGCGGGCAGCCGACTCGGCGGCCATCTGCGCGGCGAACGGCGTGGACTTCCGGGAGCCCTTGAAGCCGACGTGGCCGGCGGAGGCCCAGGAGATCACGTTGCCCGACGGGTCCGTGATGGACACGATCGTGTTGTTGAACGTGCTCTTGATGTGCGCGTGGCCGTGAGCGACGTTCTTCTTTTCCTTGCGGCGCACCTTCTTGGCAGCGCCCTGACGACCCTTGGGGGGCATCTACAAACTCCTACGGGGAGGTGGTCGGTCCTACAGCGAAGACCGCTGATGAAGCGTTGTCCGCTGAGGACTACTTCTTGCCCGGCTTCTTCTTGCCGGCGATGGCGCGACGCGGGCCCTTGCGGGTGCGGGCGTTCGTGCTGGTGCGCTGACCGCGGACAGGCAGACCACGACGGTGACGGAGACCCTGGTAGCAGCCGATCTCGACCTTGCGGCGGATGTCGGCCTGGATCTCGCGACGGAGGTCACCCTCGGTCTTGATGTTGTTGTCGACGTACTCGCGGATCGCGACCAGCTGCTCTTCGGTCAGGTCACGGACGCGGGTGTTCGGGTCGATACCGGTCTCCGCCAGCGTCTGCTGGGAGAGGGTCCGGCCGATGCCGAACACATAGGTGAGGGCGACCTCCACGCGCTTTTCGCGCGGGATGTCAACACCGGAAACGCGTGCCATTCAATGGCTCCTGGTGAATCTTCGGAGGTCTTCCGCAGAACCGGTTCCCGGCCGCCGTACCAGGTACGAACCGGGTCCCCGGCCTCCGAACCGGGGGTGTCGAGCCCAGGGGCTCGGGTTCTGCGTATGAACAATTCAGCTTGCGTCGCGCGAAACTCTGCGATGAATGCAGAGGGATCGGTCGTGCGTCAGCCCTGGCGCTGCTTGTGGCGCGGGTTATCGCAGATGACCATGACCCGACCGTGACGGCGGATCACCCTGCACTTGTCGCAGATCTTCTTGACGCTCGGCTTGACCTTCATTGGTGAGGTTCTCCGGGTCAGTGCCATCGCTCCGGGAGGCCCGGGGCGCGGGCAAGATCTACTTGTAGCGGTAGACGATCCGGCCACGCGTCAGGTCGTAAGGAGACAGCTCCACCACGACCCGGTCGTCAGGGAGGATACGGATGTAGTGCATACGCATCTTGCCGCTGATGTGTGCCAGGACCTGGTGGCCGTTCTGGAGCTCGACCTTGAACATGGCGTTCGGCAGAGACTCGACGACAGTGCCCTCGATCTCGATGGCACCTTGCTTCTTGGCCACGCTTCGCCCTTCGAATCGACTACCTTGATCGACTCTCTGGGCCGCCCCGATGGGCGGCTGCGAGCGCATGCGGACATGCGGGTGCACGAGAGCCGACGAGTCAGTCTACGTCAGCGCACCCGGAAACACGAATCGGGGAAGTCTGCCCCGTGACGGAGATCCTCATGCAAGAGGGTCGGGAGCGGTCGTGACGCCGTACTCGGCGAGCTTCGCCCGGCCGCCGTCGGGAGCCGTCAGGACCAGGGGGCCCGCTTCGGTGAGCGCGACCGAGTGCTCCCAGTGCGAGGACCAGGTGCCGTCCGTGGTGATGACCGTCCAGTCGTCGGACAGGACCTCGGTGCGCGGGGTGCCGAGGGAGACCATCGGCTCGATCGCGAGGCAGAAGCCGGGCACCAGCTTGGGGCCCTTTCCGCGGCGGCGGTCGACGTAGTTCAGCAGGTGCGGGTCCATGTGCATCTCGGTGCCGATGCCGTGGCCGCCGTAGTCCTCGATGATCCCGTACTTGCCGCCGCCGGGCTTGGGCTGGCGGCGGATGTACGTCTCGATGGCCCGGGAGACGTCCACCAGGCGATTGCCCTGCTTCATGGCCGCGATACCGGCCCACATCGACTCTTCCGTCACCCGGGACAGCTCGATCAGCTCCGGGGCGTGACCGGAGCCCACGAACGCGGTGTAGGCCGCGTCGCCGTGCCAGCCGTCGACGATCGCGCCGCAGTCGATGGAGATGATGTCGCCGTCCTTCAGGACGACGTCCTCGGAGGGGATGCCGTGGACGACCACGTCGTTGACCGAGGTGCAGATGGTGGCGGGGAAGCCGCCGTAGCCGAGGAAGTTCGACTTGGCGCCGTGCTCGGCGAGCACCTTGCGGGCGACCTCGTCCAGGTCCCTGGTGCTGGCGCCCGGCACGGCCGCCTCCCGGGTGGCCGCGTGGAGCGCGGCGACGACCAATCCCGCCGCACGCATCTTGGCGATCTGCTCGGGGGTCTTGATCTGCACCATGAGGGTCCTGCGCTCTCCGTCACACGTCGGCTGGGTTACGTACACAACACTACGGCCGCGGCGCCCTGGCAGTCCCCCCGAACGGAGGTCCGGGGAAGGGCACCGCGGCCGGAAGGACCGCGCTCTACTTGTTCTCGGCCTTCTCGCGCTTCAGGGCGTCCAGCGCCCGCTCGGTGACCTCGTCGACCGGGCCGAGCGCGGAGATCGTGCGGACCAGGCCCTGCGACTTGTAGTAGTCGATGATCGGCTCGGTCTGCGTGTGGTAGACCTCCAGCCGCTTGCGGACGGTCTCCTCGGAGTCGTCGTCGCGCTGGTACAGCTCACCGCCGCAGACGTCGCAGACGCCTTCCCGCTTCGGCCGGCTGTACGTCACGTGGAACACGTGGGAGGAGTCGTTGCGGCAGATGCGCCGGCCCGCGATCCGCTTGACGACCTCGGCCTCCGGGACCTCCAGGTCCAGGACGGCGTCCAGCGTGATGCCCTCGGTCTGCAGCAGCTGGTCCAGCGCCTCGGCCTGCGAGACGTTGCGCGGGAAGCCGTCCAGCAGGAAGCCGCCCTCCGCGTCCGGCTGCTCCATGCGGTCCTTCGCCATCGCGATGGTCACCTCGTCGGGGACGAGGTTGCCGGCGTCCATGTAGGACTTCGCGAGCTTGCCCAGCTCGGTCTGCTGGCTGATGTTGGCCCGGAACAGGTCGCCCGTGGAGATGTGCGGGACGGCCAGCTTCTCTGCGAGCCGTACGGCTTGCGTTCCCTTACCAGCACCCGGCGGCCCGACGAGGACGATACGCATCAGCGGAGGAACCCTTCGTAATTGCGCTGCTGGAGCTGGCTCTCGATCTGCTTCACCGTCTCCAGGCCGACACCCACGATGATGAGGATGCTGGTCCCGCCGAACGGGAAGTTCTGGCTTGCGCCGAAGCCGACCAACGCCATTGTCGGTACGAGAGCGATCAGACCCAGATACAGCGAACCCGGCCAGGTGATCCGGTTGAGCACGTAGCTGAGGTACTCAGCGGTCGGTCGGCCAGCCCGGATGCCCGGGATGAAGCCACCATACTTCTTCATGTTGTCGGCGACTTCCTCGGGGTTGAAGGAGATCGCCACGTAGAAGAACGCGAAGAACACGATGAGCAAGAAGTACATCGTGATGTAAATCGGGTGATCACCCTTGGTCAGATTCTGCTCGACCCAGGTCTTCCAGCCCGACTTGCCCCCGGCGAACTGCGCGACGAGCGCCGGAATGTACAGCAGCGACGAGGCGAAAATGACGGGAATCACACCCGCCTGGTTCACCTTGAGCGGGATGTACGTGGACGTACCGCCGTAGGAACGCCGGCCGATCATGCGCTTCGCGTACTGCACCGGGATGCGGCGCTGGGCCTGCTCGACGAAGACCACGAGCGCGACCATGACCAGGCCGACCAGGATCACGGTGCCGAACTCGATCCAGCCGCCGGCCAGCGTGCCCTGCTTCTTGATGGCCCACAGGGCGGACGGGAAGGTGGCGGCGATCGAGATGAACATCAGGATCGACATGCCGTTGCCGATGCCGCGGTCGGTGATCAGCTCACCGAGCCACATGACGACCGCCGTACCGGCGGTCATGCAGATGACCATGGTGATCGTGGTGAAGATCGCCTGGTCCGGGACGATGGAGTTGGCGACCGGGCAGCCGCTGAACAGCGCGCCGCTGCGCGCGGTGGCCACCAGACCGGTCCCCTGGAGGATGGCGAGCGCCACCGTCAGGTAACGGGTGTACTGCGTGATCTTCGCGGTACCCGCCTGGCCCTCCTTCTTGAGGGCTTCGAGGCGCGGGATGACCACGGTCAGCAGCTGAAGGATGATGCTGGCCGTGATGTACGGCATGATGCCGAGCGCGAAAATCGTGATCTGCAGAAGCGCGCCACCGCTGAACATGTTGACCAGTCCGAAGAGACCCTGGTTGGCGGACGCCTCGTCCATGCACTGCTGGACTGCCTTGTAGTCGACGCCGGGGATCGGAATGTGGGTACCCATCCGGTACACCACGATGATGGCCAGCGTGAAGAGCAGCTTCTTACGCAGGTCGGGCGTCCTGAACGCCCGGGCGAACGCGGTGAGCACGGTGCCTCCTGCGACCCCCGCGCAACTGCGTCAAGGGTGACGGTCTTGAGGTTCGACGAATGACTAACGGCCAACTGCCGCTCAGAGTGCCCCATGGGAGCATCCTGTGAAAGTGGGCAGTGCAGGCCACCTTACCTGCGGGACCGCTGCCCTAGGAACGACCAACCGGGGATACCCCTTTTGTGGGGTATCCCCGGTCGGGATCGTTCACGTCATCGAGGCGTCCGAAAGACTCAGACGAGCTCGGTGACCGTACCGCCGGCGGCGGTGATCTTCTCCTTGGCGGAACCGGAGACGGCGTCCACCGTCACCTGCAGCGCCACGGAGATCTCGCCCTGGCCGAGGACCTTGACGAGGCTGTTCTTGCGAACGGCACCCTTGGCCACCAGACCCTCGACCGTGACCTCGCCACCCTCGGGGTAGAGCGCGGCCAGCTTGTCGAGGTTCACGACCTGGAACTCGGTCTTGAACGGGTTCTTGAAGCCCTTGAGCTTCGGGAGACGCATGTGGAGGGGCATCTGCCCACCCTCGAAGCGCTCCGGAACCTGGTAACGGGCCTTCGTGCCCTTGGTACCACGACCGGCCGTCTTACCCTTCGACGCCTCACCACGACCGACACGGGTCTTCGCGGTCTTGGCGCCCGGGGCGGGACGGAGGTTGTGGATCTTGAGCGGGTTGTTCTCCGCCATGATCAGTCGACCTCCTCGACCGTCACGAGGTGGCGGACGGTGTGCACCATGCCGCGGAACTCGGGACGGTCCTCCTTGACGACCTGCGTGTTGATGCCCTTGAGACCAAGGGAACGCAGGGTGTCACGGTGGTTCTGCTTGCTGCCGATGTAGGACTTGACCTGCGTGATCTTGAGCTGAGCCATCACGCACCCGCCCCGGCACGCGCACGGAGAAGAGCCGCGGGAGCGACGTCCTCGAGAGGCAGACCACGGCGAGCCGCGACCTCCTCCGGACGCTGCAGGCCCTTCAGGGCCGCCACGGTCGCGTGCACGATGTTGATCGCGTTGTCGGAGCCGAGCGACTTCGACAGGATGTCGTGGATACCGGCGCACTCGAGCACGGCGCGCACCGGACCACCGGCGATAACGCCGGTACCCGGGGACGCGGGCTTGAGCAGCACGACGCCGGCAGCCTTCTCACCCTGGATCGGGTGCGGGATGGTGCCCTGGATACGCGGGACCTTGAAGAAGTGCTTCTTGGCCTCCTCAACGCCCTTGGCGATGGCGGCCGGCACCTCCTTGGCCTTGCCGTAACCGACACCCACGGTGCCGTCACCATCGCCCACCACGACCAGCGCGGTGAAGCTGAAGCGACGACCACCCTTCACAACCTTGGCGACACGGTTGATCGCGACGACACGCTCAACGTACGCGGTCTTCTCGGCGGCAGCAGCGCCGCCGTCACGGCCCTTCCGGTCCCGCCGCTCGCCGCCACCGGCACCGCCACCGCGGCGCTGGGGTCCAGCCATTGGAATTACCTCTCTCTGTTTCCGCTAGCTACGGCAGGCTCAGAACTTGAGCCCGGCTTCGCGGGCGGCGTCCGCCAGGGCGGCGATGCGCCCGGCGTACTGGTTGCCACCACGGTCGAACACGACAGCCTCGACACCGGCGGCCTTGGCGCGCTCGGCGACCAGGGCGCCGACCTGCTTGGCCTGCGCGGACTTGTCGCCCTCGCCACCACGGACCGACGCGTCCAGGGTGGACGCGGAAGCCAGGGTGTGGCCCTTCAGGTCGTCGATCACCTGCGCCACGATGTGGCGGTTGGAGCGGGTCACAACCAGACGGGGACGCTCCGCCGTACCGGAGATCCGCTTGCGGATCCGGATGTGACGGCGCTTGATCGCGGCGCGCTTGTAGGCGTCGCCCTTGAGGATCTTCTGCCCGTATGCCATGGCTTACTTACCCGCCTTTCCGACCTTGCGGCGGATGACTTCGCCCTCGTACTTGACGCCCTTGGCCTTGTACGGGTCGGGCTTGCGCAGCTTGCGGATGTTGGCCGCAACCTCGCCGACCTTCTGCTTGTCGATGCCCTCGACCTGGAAGCGGGTCGGGGTCTCCACCTTGAAGGTGATTCCCTCGGGCGCCTCGACGGTGATCGGGTGGCTGTAGCCGAGCGCGAACTCGAGGTTCGAACCCTTGGCCGTCACGCGGTAACCGACACCGCTGATCTCGAGCTTCTTCACGTAACCCTGGGTCACGCCGGTGATCATGTTCGCCACCAGCGTGCGGGACAGGCCGTGGAGGGCCTTGTTCTGACGCTCGTCGTTCGGACGGGTGACGTTGAGCACGCCGTCCTCACCCTTGACGATGTCGATCGGCGCGACGACGGTGTGGGTCAGCGTGCCCTTGGGGCCCTTGACCGAGACCGTACGGCCGTCGATGGTGACGTCCACGCCGGCGGGAACCGTGATGGGGAGCTTGCCAATACGCGACATAGCTGTTTCCTCCGTTCCCTTCCGTTACCAGACGTAGGCGAGGACTTCCCCACCCACGCCCTTCTTGCCGGCCTGCTTGTCGGTGAGGAGCCCGTGCGACGTGGAGATGATCGCCACGCCGAGGCCGCCCAGCACCTTCGGCAGGTTGGTGGACTTCGCGTACACCCGGAGACCGGGCTTGGAGATCCGCTTGATGCCCGCGATGGAGCGCTCACGGTTCGGGCCGAACTTCAGCTCGAGAACGAGGTTCTTACCGACCTCGGCGTCCTCGACCTTCCAGCCCGTGATGAAGCCCTCCTGCTGGAGGATCTCCGCGATGTGCGACTTGATCTTCGATGCCGGCATCGTCACGGAGTCGTGGTATGCCGAGTTCGCGTTCCGCAGACGCGTAAGCATGTCTGCGATCGGATCAGTCATGGTCATGAATTGGCCTTCGGCCTCTCTCGCCGGGGTTTCCTGGTGCGCCATCCCTCTCCCCGATCCGAGACGGGACGGGTGCGGCGCGGTGGACCTACGGCGTAGTAAGTCGTACGGGCGCGGCAGGCGCCCAACCCCACAAGCCTACGGCATGTGGAGAAGGGCCCTGCCGACCCAGTTGCTTACCGAGAGCTTCAGGAATCCCTAAAAGCGGGATTACCAGGAGCTCTTGGTCACGCCCGGCAGCTCGCCACGGTGAGCCATCTCACGAAGGCACACGCGGCACAGGCCGAACTTGCGGTACACGGAGTGCGGACGGCCGCAGCGCTGGCAGCGCGTGTAGCCACGCACACCGAACTTGGGCTTGCGAGCAGCCTTGGCAATCAGAGCCTTCTTCGCCATCTCGCTCACGCCTCCTTGAACGGGAAGCCGAGGTGACGAAGGAGCGCGCGGCCCTCAGCGTCGTTGGTCGCCGTGGTCACCACGGTGATGTCCATGCCCCGGGTACGGTCGATCTTGTCCTGGTCGATCTCGTGGAACATGACCTGCTCCGTGAGACCGAAGGTGTAGTTGCCACGGCCGTCGAACTGCTTGGGGGACAGACCACGGAAGTCGCGGATGCGCGGGAGCGCGAGCGACAGGGTGCGGTCCAGGAACTCCCACATGCGGTCGCCACGAAGCGTGACGTGGGCACCGATCGGCTGGCCCTCACGCAGCTTGAACTGCGCGATGGACTTGCGGGCCTTGGTGACCTGCGGCTTCTGGCCGGTGATCGTGGTGAGGTCGCGGATCGCGCCCTCGATCAGCTTGGAGTCGCGGGCGGCGTCGCCCACACCCATGTTGACCACGATCTTGACGAGACCGGGGATCTGCATGACGTTCTCGTACTTGAACTCGTCACGCAGCTTGCCCGCGATCTCCTCGCGGTACTTCTGCTTCAGGCGCGGAGTGGTGGTGGTAGCCATCAGATGTCCTCACCCGTCCGCTTGGCAACGCGGATCTTGTTGCCCTCATCGTCGAAGCGGTAACCGACACGCGTGACGACCTTCTGGCCGTCCTTCTCAACGACCAGCTGGACGTTGGAGACGTGGATCGGCGCCTCGGTCGTGACGATGCCGCCGGCCTGCGAACCGCGAGCGGTCGGACCGGCCTTGGTGTGCTTCTTGACCCGGTTGACACCCTCGACCAGGACGCGGTCCTCGCGGGGGAAGGCCGCGATGACCTTGCCCTGCTTGCCCTTGTCCTTACCGGTGATGACCTGGACCAGGTCGCCCTTCTTGATCTTCATGCTTACAGCACCTCCGGCGCGAGCGAGATGATCTTCATGAACTTCTTCTCGCGCAGCTCACGGCCGACCGGGCCGAAGATACGGGTGCCGCGAGGGTCGCCGTCGTTCTTCAGAATGACGGCGGCGTTCTCGTCGAAGCGGATGTACGAGCCGTCCGGCCGACGGCGCTCCTTGACGGTGCGAACGATGACCGCCTTGACGACGTCACCCTTCTTCACGTTGCCACCGGGGATCGCGTCCTTGACGGTGGCGACGATGACGTCACCGATGCCCGCGTAGCGGCGACCGGAGCCACCGAGCACACGGATGCAAAGGATTTCCTTCGCACCAGTGTTGTCGGCGACGCGCAGTCGCGACTCCTGCTGGATCACGTCTATCTCCTGTTTGTCTGCCGGTTCCCGGCAGGGGCCTCGGACGAGTGCCCCTGCCGAGCCTGGCGGAACTGTCCTGCGGGTTTGCCCGCAGGCGTACTTGTTGGAATTCCCTTGCGGGAATTACCTACTTGGCCTTCTCGAGGATCTCGACGACGCGCCAGCGCTTCGTCGCGGACAGCGGCCGGGTCTCCATGAGGAGGACACGGTCGCCGACACCCGCGGCGTTCTGCTCGTCGTGCGCCTTGAGCTTGTTCGTACGGCGGATGACCTTGCCGTAAAGCGCGTGCTTGACGCGGTCCTCGACGGCGACGACGACGGTCTTGTCCATCTTGTCGCTGACGACGAGGCC
Source organism: Streptomyces sp. IBSBF 3136 (assembly GCF_036815105.1). NCBI lineage: Bacteria > Bacillati > Actinomycetota > Actinomycetes > Kitasatosporales > Streptomycetaceae > Streptomyces > Streptomyces sp. IBSBF 3136. Next base: position 17,165 of record NZ_JAJSZC010000031.1, on the reverse strand, counting down.
CTCACGGGTCTTGCGGAAGCCGCGTGCCTCGGTGTTCTGCTCAGTCACGTTGTTCTCGCTCATGCGTTCTCCACCGTTTCGATGCCCAGCTCGCGCTCGCGCATCAGGGTGTAGATCCGCGCGATGTCCTTACGGACGGCCTTCAGCCGACCGTGGTTCTCGAGCTGACCCGTCGCCGCCTGGAAGCGGAGGTTGAACAGCTCTTCCTTGGCCTCGCGGAGCTTACCCAGAAGCTCCTCGTTGCCCAGCTCGCGCAGCTCGGACGCCTTGGTACCGGCCGACATCACGCTTCACCTGCCTCGCGCTTGACGATCCGGCACTTCATCGGCAGCTTGTGGGCCGCACGGGTCAGCGCCTCACGGGCGATCTTCTCGTTGGGGTACGACAGCTCGAACATGACACGTCCGGGCTTGACGTTGGCGATCCACCACTCCGGAGAACCCTTACCGGAACCCATGCGGGTCTCGGCGGGCTTCTTGGTGAGCGGACGGTCCGGGTAGATGTTGATCCAGACCTTGCCGCCACGCTTGATGTGGCGGGTCATCGCGATACGGGCCGCCTCGATCTGGCGGTTCGTCACGTAGGCCGGGGTCAGCGCCTGGATGCCGTATTCGCCGAACGCAACCTGCGTTCCACCCTTGGACATACCGCTGCGCTTCGGGTGGTGCTGCTTGCGGTGCTTGACCCTACGGGGGATCAGCATTTCGGTCAGGCCTCCGTTCCGGTGCTCTCAGCCGGAGCGGACGCGGGAGCCTCGGCCTTGGGGGCCTCGGCGCCGGCAGCCTGCTGCGGCTTGCGACCGCGCCGCTCGCCACCACGGCCACCACGGGCCGGGCGGTCAGCACCGCCACGGGCCGGGCGGTTACCCGCACGGGCCGCAGCGTTCTCGGCGCGGACCTCGGCGATGTTCTTCACGTCGCCCTTGTAGATCCAGACCTTCACGCCGATGCGGCCGAAGGTCGTCTTGGCCTCGAAGAAGCCGTAGTCCACGTTCGCACGGAGCGTGTGCAGGGGCACGCGGCCCTCGCGGTAGAACTCCGAGCGGGACATCTCGGCGCCACCGAGGCGGCCGCCGCACTGGATCTTGATGCCCTTGGCGCCGGCCTTCATCGCCGACTGCATGCTCTTGCGCATGGCACGGCGGAAGGAGACGCGGGAGGAGAGCTGCTCGGCAACGGCCTGAGCAACCAGCTGAGCGTCCGTCTCGGGGTTCTTGACCTCGAGGATGTTCAGCTGGACCTGCTTGCCCGTGAGCTTCTCGAGGTCGCCGCGGATGCGGTCGGCCTCGGCGCCACGGCGGCCGATGACGATGCCCGGACGAGCGGTGTGGATGTCCACCCGCACGCGGTCACGGGTGCGCTCGATCTCAACCTTCGAGATGCCGGCGCGCTCCATGCCGGACGTCATCATCCGACGGATGGCGACGTCTTCCTTGACGTAGTCCTTGTACAGCTTGTCGGCGTACCAACGCGACTTGAAGTCGGTCGTGACACCGAGCCGGAACCCATGCGGGTTAACCTTCTGGCCCATTACCGGGTTCCTTCCTTGCTGCTGACGACCACGGTGATGTGGCTGGTCCGCTTGCGGATCCGGTAGGCACGGCCCTGGGCACGCGGCCGGAACCGCTTCAGGGTCGGGCCCTCGTCGACGTAGGCCTCGGAAATGAAGAGGCTGTCGGCGTCGGTGTGGTCGTAGTTGTGCGCGGCGTTGGCGATGGCGCTGTCGAGCACCTTGCCGACCGGCACGGAGGCTGCCTGCGGAGCGAATCGCAGAACAGCCTGAGCCTCCGTGGCATCCATGCCACGGATAAGGTCCACCACGCGGCGGGCCTTCATGGGCGTAACGCGGATGTACCGCGCCTGGGCCCTGGCTTCCATGGTTGTCCCTCTCAGTTACTTACGTGTCTGAATGCGATCCGCTACTAGCGGCGCTTCGACTTCCGGTCGTCCTTGACGTGGCCCCGGAAGGTGCGGGTCGGCGAGAACTCGCCGAGCTTGTGACCGACCATCGACTCGGTGACGAACACCGGGATGTGGGTCTTGCCGTTGTGCACCGCGAGCGTGTGGCCGAGCATGGCCGGGACGATCATGGAGCGACGGGACCAGGTCTTGATGACGTTCTTGGTGCCGGCTTCGTTCTGGGCGTCCACCTTCTTGATCAGGTGGTCGTCGACGAAGGGCCCCTTCTTCAGGCTACGAGGCATCTCAACCCGTCCTTAGCGCTTCTTGTTCGTCTTGCGGCGGCGGACGATGTACTTGTTCGACGCCTTCTTGGGCGAACGAGTACGGCCTTCCTTCTTGCCCCACGGGGACACAGGGTGGCGACCACCGGAGGTCCGGCCCTCACCACCACCGTGCGGGTGGTCGACCGGGTTCATGACGACACCACGGACGGTCGGGCGAACGCCCAGCCACCGCTTACGGCCGGCCTTGCCCCAGTTGATGTTGCTCTGCTCGGCGTTGCCGACCTCACCGATGGTGGCGCGGCAGCGGACGTCGACCAGGCGGATCTCACCGGACGGCATGCGCAGGTGGGCGTAGGCGCCCTCCTTCGCGAGCAGCTGCACGGAGGCACCGGCGGAGCGGGCGAACTTGGCACCGCCACCGGGACGGAGCTCGATCGCGTGGATCGTGGTACCGACCGGGATGTTGCGGAGGGCCAGGTTGTTGCCCGGCTTGATGTCGGCCCCGGGACCGTTCTCGACGCGGTCACCCTGCTGCAGGTTGCGCGGGGCGAGGATGTAGCGCTTCTCGCCGTCGGCGTAGTGCAGCAGCGCGATGCGCGCGGTGCGGTTGGGGTCGTACTCGATGTGCGCGACCTTCGCCGGCACGCCGTCCTTGTCGTGACGACGGAAGTCGATCACGCGGTAGGCGCGCTTGTGTCCGCCACCCTGGTGGCGAACGGTCACACGACCGGCGTTGTTACGGCCGCCCTTGCTGTGCAGGGGGCGGACCAGCGACTTCTCCGGCGTGGACCGCGTGACCTCGACGAAGTCGGCGACGCTGGCGCCACGACGGCCCGGCGTAGTCGGCTTGTACTTGCGGATTCCCATTTCTCAGTCCTCGTCCGATATCGGACGATCCGGACCGCCCTTAGGCGGTCGGACCGCCGAAGATGTCGATACGGTCGCCCTCGGCGAGGGTCACGATCGCGCGCTTGGTGGCGGCACGCTGACCGAAGCCGGTCTTCGTGCGCTTGCGCTTGCCCTGGCGGTTGATCGTGTTGACCCCGGTGACCTTGACCTCGAAGACCGCCTGGACGGCCTGCTTGATCTGGGTCTTGTTGGCGCCCGGGGCGACGACGAACGTGTACTTGTTCTCGTCGAGGAGCGCGTAGCTCTTCTCCGAGACGACCGGCTTGAGCAGCACGTCACGGGGGTCCGTGAAGGACTTGCTCAGCGGGGTCTCGACGGTGTTCTTGCCCTCGGCGGCGTGGCGACGCGCCTTGGCGACGCGCGCGGCCTTGGCGGCCTTGGCGGCCTTCGAGGCAATGCTCGGGTGACGCGTAGCCATCAGGCTTCGCTCCCTTCGGTGTCAGCGGCCTGGGGGCCAGACACGAAGGACTCGAAAGCGGCCTGGGTGAAGACCACGTCGTCCGAGACGAGAACGTCGTACGTGTTCAGCTGGCCCGGCTCCAGGATGTGGACCTGGGGCAGGTTGCGGGCGGACAGCCACGCGGCCTCGTCGGAGCGGTCGACGACCAGGAGCAGGTTCTTGCGCTCCGAGATCTTGCCGAACAGGCTCTTCGCGGCCTTGGTGCTGGGGTTCGCGCCCTCGACCACGCCGGAGACGACGTGGATGCGGTTGTGACGCGCCCGGTCGGTGAGGGCGTGGCGCAGGGCCGCGGCCTTCATCTTCTTCGGGGTGCGCTGCGAGTAGTCACGCGGCACGGGACCGTGCACGACGCCACCACCGGCGAACTGCGGCGCGCGGGTCGAGCCCTGACGGGCGCGGCCGGTGCCCTTCTGGCGGTAAGGCTTCTTGCCACCACCACGGACTTCGCCACGGGTCTTGGTCTTGTGCGTGCCCTGGCGGGCAGCGGCCAGCTGCGCAACGACGACCTGGTGGATCAGCGGAATGCTGATCTTTTCCACGTCGAAGATCTCCGCGGGGAGCTCGACGGAACCGGCCTTGTCGCCCGCCGGCGAAAGGATGTCAACAGTGCTCATCGGTTACCTCAGGCCCCCTTGGCCGCGGTGCGGACCAGGACGAGGCCGCCGTTCGGACCGGGAACCGCGCCCTTGATGAGCAGCAGACCCTTCTCCGCGTCAACGGCGTGGACGGTCAGGTTCTGGGTGGTGACCCGCTCGTTGCCCATGCGACCCGCCATGCGGAGGCCCTTGAACACGCGGCCCGGGGTGGCGCAGCCACCGATGGAACCGGGCGAGCGGTGCTTGCGCTGGGTGCCGTGTCCGGCGCCGAGGCCCTTGAAGTTGTGACGCTTCATGACACCGGCGAAGCCCTTGCCCTTGCTCTTGCCGGTCACGTCGACCTTGATGCCGGCCTCGAACACCTCGGCGGTGATCTCCTGGCCGAGGGTGTACTCGCCGGCGTCGGCGGTACGGATCTCGACGAGGTGGCGGCGGGGAGTGACGTCGGCCTTGGCGAAGTGGCCCTTGAGGGGCTTGTTCACCTTGCGCGGGTCGATCTCGCCGAAAGCGATCTGGACGGACTCGTAGCCGTCGACATCGTTCGTGCGGACCTGGGTGACGACGTTGGGGCCGGCCTTGACGACGGTGACCGGAACAACACGGTTGTTCTCGTCCCACACCTGCGTCATGCCGAGCTTCTCGCCCAGGATGCCCTTGATCTGCTTAGCCATTCTCAGCTCACCGACCCTCAGAGCTTGATCTCGATGTCGACACCGGCCGGGAGGTCGAGTCGCATCAGAGAGTCAACGGTCTTGGGGGTGGGGTCGAGAATGTCGATCAGGCGCTTGTGCGTGCGCATCTCGAAGTGCTCGCGCGAGTCCTTGTACTTGTGCGGCGACTTGATGACGCAGTACACGTTCTTCTCAGTGGGCAGCGGCACCGGGCCCGCGACCGACGCACCAGTGCGGGTCACCGTCTCGACGATCTTCTTCGCCGAGGAGTCGATGACCTCGTGGTCGTAGGCCTTGAGCCGGATGCGGATCTTCTGTCCCGCCATGGCTACTCAGTAGTCCTGTCTCTTCTTACGCTCTGGAACTCGGTGGTTCCGCTCTCTCGTCTCCGACCCACGCGGTCGGGCGTGTCGCGCTCCCGCTGACACAGATGCCCCTTGTTCGAACATCCCTGCGGGAATGCACACGGCCCTTCCGGAACCGCAGACCGGGGGCGAAGACCCACCGGGCGCCTGGCCGGTGCCGCGCTCACACTTCCCGGAAGATTCCCGTACGTCCGCCCCAGCGCTGCCATCAGGCAGTTAGGGCGACGAGTACTGTGGGACTCGCTTCCAGTCCTCCCGGCGGGAGGCGCGCAGCATCAACACTCGACCGAGCAACTCCGACAGTCTGCCATATGGGTCGGGGGCCTGGCCAATCGGGCGGAAGAGATTACCCCGAGAGTGACGTAGGTCAAACGGAGCGCCTCACCGACACCCCAGAGTCCTGAGCGTCGCCGGGAAGTAGGCCCGCATGAACTTCTCGATGCCACCCCGGTGCGTGCCGTCGCCGACCTTGATCCCGGGGAGCTGGAGGGTGAGCGTGAAGTAGTTGCCACCCTTGGTCTTGCAGGGGGCTTGAGAGATGGCTCCGTCTGTGCCGATGAGGGTCTTGTATCTGGAGGTGACACTGTGTGGCTCTGTGATACCTGAGACTGCACCGCTGTCCTCTGCCAGGTACATGAGATCAGTCGCCACGGAGCGCCACGAAAAGCGGAGCCTGAGGATCACGTCGTTTCCCGTGGAGATCAGGCACGGAGCCGTGATGGCCTCCGCCCGATCCACACGGTTGTACTCTCGCCAGCCTCCCGTCGGCACGACGAGCAGACGCGTGAGCGCGGGCTCAATAGGTGTGCCGCAGATTTCCTTCGGGATCTCACTGTTCGCCGAACGGGCACACGACACCAGAGCCAGTGCGAGGCCCAGCAAGATGGCGGACGAGCGAGCTCTCACTTTGCCACCGCCCCGGAGACGCCAGAGGCATGGTCGATGCCGTCTCCTGCTGATCTGTTGATCTCGGTCTGGGGATCGAAGTGAGGGTCATCGCCAGTCTGGTGCGACCGGGACCACTCCCGCGACAGAGCCACCAACTGTTGGTTCCTGTCGGAATATGCCTGGAAATTGTCCTGCGTCTGCTTTGCGTCCAGCCGCTTCTGCTCATCCTCAAGCCATTTGCCTGTCACGTAAGTCAAAGCCTGCCTGTACGTCCTCACCAGCCACCGGGATGTAACTGATCGCCTTGTCGAAGATGGGCTTCGCTTCGAATTCCGCGGTCTTGGGATCACTTTGGGCCTGGATGCGAGCCTCTTCCAGGAACCCGACGGTGCGGCCAGCCCGGCGAAGGGAGTCTGCAGTCTCGGATCGATCTGCATGGATGTTGGCAACCAACGCCTGGTTCAACCCCCCGTTCAGCGTGCCGTAGGCGTGCTGGTCCTTGGACACCTGTTTGGCTACCTCGAAGAGTTCGTCCTGCTTCAGGGGGGAGTGGCGGATGTCGATCTCGCTCATCGAGGCGTGCACCGTCGCACCATGGTTGACCAGTACGTTCGCCATCGGCTGCCGCAGGGACGGGGGGAAGTCGTCGCCCCGGTTCGCCAGGTGCTTCAGGGCTGACTTGAAGACCGCCTCGTTGGGGGCCGTGTGGGCCACGTAGTGGGCGTGCCTGTCCGCCGGGTCGATTCCCGTCGCCGCAGCCTGCAGCGCCGCCCCGAAGCCCGCGCGGTCGTCCCCGTCAGGCCCGGCCGCGTAGGTGCCGGTCTTCGCGCCCGCGTGTTCGTGCAGGACCACGTTCCAGTCCCGCTCCTCCACCAGGTAGCGCATACGGGCGTCCGAGCCGAGGTACTCCGCGGCTGTGGCGGGGTCCCGGCTCATGACGGCCAGCGCGCCGTCCACCGGGTCGTTGGCGAACCAGCCCCCGTGCCCGCCGCTGTACGAGCCCTTCAACCGCCAGATCCCCGGCTCCCGCCGCTCCGCAGCGATCATGTCGTCCGTGAGGTCCTCCAGCATGCGCGGCGCGTACCCGTGCCCCTTGGACATCAGCGTCACCAGCGACTGGTAGCCCATTGCCTTGTCCAGCCGCTCCCCCTGCGCGTCCGTGGCGTAGTGCCTGGTTCCGGCGCGCCGCACAGCGGCTCGCCAGTGCCGGTACCAGGGCGAGCGCGTGTCCCGGGTCGCCGTCGCCAGTGTGTCCGCGAGACCCGACTCGATCGTCGCGTACGCCCCCGCCGACGCCCCGCCCCGCACGTGGACCAGGTCGTTCAGCTCGTTCGTCAGCGTGATCGTGCCCGCCGCGCCCAGGTCGTCCAGCAGGGTCCGCGAGAACGCCTCGTCGCCGGAGTTGTCGCGGAACGTCCGCTCGAGTTCGGCGAGGTCGTGCCGCGACAGGTGGCCGCCCCGCCCGAGCCGGCCCAGCGCGTCCTCCGCGGCAAGCGCCTCGTACTTCTCGACGTCCCCCAGCGCCTGGCCGTTGAAGCCCCGGCCGCCGACCAGCGGGTCCGCGTCGACGACCACGGCCGCCAGGGCGGTCTCGACCCCCGCGTCAGCGTCGGTCACGGCCCGAACGGCCGCGTCGATGCGGTCCTGCCAGGACCGTACGGTCGCCTCGTCCGGCTCCTTGGCGTGCGCGGGGTCGGCGCTGACCAGGCCGCCGTCCGACACCCGCATCCCGGCCGCGCGCGCCTCCCCGAGCGCCGCCGTCAGTCTGCCCTTCAGCTCCGTGAACCGGGCGTGCGCGTCGCGCAGCAGGGAGGCGATCGCCTTGGCCTCCGTCTGGGCGCGGCGCAGTTCCGTGAGCGTGACGCCGAACCGGCCGTGGGCCGCCTCCGCGCTCATCCCGCTCCAGGCGGGGCCGGTCGAGATGCCGTGGACGTCCCGGCGGTACGCCGTCTCCTGCTTGGCGAACTCCGCCGCCATGCCGTCCCAGCGCTCGGCGGCGCCGGTCAGCGCGCCGAGGTCGGTGCTCATGATCTCGTGGTACGTCGGCATGTCCCGGCCGTCCCCGTCAGTACAGGTCGAGCGCGGAGGTGCGCCGCAGGTCGGCGCCGACCGCCAGATCCGCGCTGGTCAGGACCACGTTCGTACGGTTCAGCGCGTCCTTCTCGGCGCCCAGCCGGTCCATCAGGTTCTTCACCTGGTCGCCCCAGGCCGCGTGGGCCCTGCGCAGCGCCGGGGCGGTGCGCCAGCCGTGTCCGTCGCGTGCGCCGAATGCCTTCACCGCCGCGCCGGTCTCGTCGTCCGCCCACGCTCCGGCCCTGCGTGTGTCCGGCTCGATGTGGTCGTGCAGCGCCTTGGCCGCCGCCCGCTTCTCCACCGGGGTGGACGCCAGTCTCCCCGCGCCACGGCCGTACCCGCCGTGACCGTGACCGCCGTGGTTTCCTGCCGGACCGTCCATCGTTCGCCCCTCGCCGTATCGACGTCCACCGCCAGTACCTCAACCGGTGGACGCCGATCTTCGTCACGGGGAGTTTCCCGGCCGTCGCGTTGACGTCGGGCGAGGTGGGGGGGAGACGGGCGGGCGTCAGGCGGCCCGCCACAGCGCCGGGACCGCCGGCGGCTCCCAGCCGGGCTGGGCCGTGTGGGCCTGGAGGCAGACGTAGCCGCGGCCCGCGTGGGTGACCCGGTCGCCGGCCCGGTAGGCGGTGCCCACGGCCCAGGTGCCGCCGGAGGGCGGGGTGCCGGTCGGGGTGGGTCCGGGGCCGGGGTCCTGGGGGACGTCGAGGACGAGGTCGAAGGCCGCCTCGCGGCCGCCGTTGCCGTCGCGCACGGTCATCAGCAGCCGTGCGTCGAAGATCGGGTCGGTGTTGTTGCGCGGTTCGTTGGGGAAGTACAGCTGGGTGGTCAGGACGGGCCGCCCCGGGGCCTGCGCCTTGACGTGGAGGTGCCGGGTGCGGCCGGGGTAGAGGCCGGGGACGATCGTCGTCAGCGCGAAGGAGCCGCGCGAGTCGGTGTACTGGTGTCCGCGCAGCCGGAAGCCGGTGTTGTCGTACGCGCCGTCGGTGTCGGCCTGCCAGAAGTCCAGCAGGGCGCCGGTGACCGGGAGGCAGGAGCGGCCGAAGACGTAGCCGGTCAGGGTCAGCCGGGTGCCGGGCAGTCCCGGTTCCAGCAGGCTGGTGCGCTGGGGCGAGTCGGGCTTGAAGTACGGGCCCTCGATCTGCTCGGGCGTGGGGTGGTCGCCGTCGTCGCAGGCCGGGGTGAGCGGCACGGCCGTGCCGGTGGGGGTGAGGGTGCGGGCCAGGGCCGGGCCACCGGCGAACGCGACGGGGATCGCGGCGGTGGCCGCGAGCGCGGCGCGTAGGACGGTCTTGCGGGCGACGCGGCCGTTCCTCCCCGCGTTGTCCATGCCTGTCGTACCCACGTCGTCCATACCTGCGTGGTCCATGCCTGCGTTGTCCATGCCTGCGTTGTCCATGCCTGCTCCTTGTGGGGGGGCGTCGGATCGGCAATGAACCTAGGCGCGGGCCCCTGGGGCTTCGATGGACTGGTGGTGGCCACTGTGGTGCTTTCGCCAGTCGCCGGGGCTGATGCCGGTCTCCCGCCGGAAAAAGCGGCAGAAGTAGGCGGGGTCGGTGATCCCGACGCGGGCGGCGACCTGTCCCACCGGCAGGTCGGTGTGGGCCAGCAGGCGCTGGGCCCGGTACACGCGGGCCTCGATCAGCAGTCGGCCGGGGCTGCGGCCGGTGGCCGCGCGCACGGCCTGGGTGAGGTGGCCCGGTGTCACCCCGAGCCGTTCGGCGCACTCCCGCACCGACCATGCGGCCGTCTCGGGCCGCGCCGTGAGCCGGGCGAACGCCTCGGCCAGCACCGGCGGCCGGCCCGCGGCCTCCGCCGGGCCGGCTTCCCGGTCAGGGCCGGTCTCTTCCGCCGTGCCGGCCAGCCGTACCGTGCGGACGACGAGGACATGCAGCAGGGCGCGCAGCACCGTCTCGTACCCGGGGGTCCGCTGCCGGTGCTCCGCCGCCAGGTCGGCCATCAGGCGGCCGGTGCGCAGGTCGTCCTCGGCGTCCAGGTCGAACCAGCAGGTTGCGGCGAGCCGCCGCAGCAGGCGGTGGTCCCCGGGGTGGTCCACCAGGAAGTCCTCGGTGAACAGCGCGAGCGTGCCGTCGAGCCCTCGCTGGTCCTCCCAGCAGTGGATCTGCCCCGGCAGGATCACGGCCAGTCGCGCGGGACGCACGGGCCACCGGGCCAGGTCGACGACATGGGTGCCCGAACCGGCGGTGACGTGGACGATCTCGTAGAACGTGTGGCGGTGCGGCAGGTCGGCCCGGGACAGCGGGCCCATCTCGTCGAAGGAACCCGCCGCGAACGGCGGCGCGTCGGGTCCGGCGATCTCCAGCCGGTGCAGGGGTGGCTCTCCGGCGCGCGGGGCGGGGCAGGGCGTGCCGGGCGGGACGGTGGTGCTGCGCATGATCCTCCCCGGAGCAGGTACAGACCAATCGAGGCGGGGTCACGATCCCACAGCCCCGCGCCGGCGACAATCGGCCCCACCTCACCTGAGCCATCACCTCGGGCGCCACCGCCGCCTCAACCCAAGTCCGGCCACTGGCACCCCCATCGGTCCGCACCAAACCCTTGCCCCCTCCTCCCCCGCGTCCCAGGCTCCCCTCATTGAGCTGGAGGCCGATCGCGGAGGCAGGCAGTCCGACGCGGGCCGCCACACTGCTCGGGCTCGCGCAGCCCGCGTTGAGCGCGCAGCTCCGGCGGCTCCAACGGACCCTGGGCGGGCCGCTGTTCGAGCGTGGGCGGCACGGTGTGCGGGCCACCGCGCTGGGCGAACTGGTGCTGGAGCGCACCCGGATCGTGCTGCCCGCGGTGAGCGAACTCCAGCAGGAGGCGGCCCGGTTCGCCCACGCCCGGCGGGCGACGGAGCGGCTGCGACTGGGCGGCACGCACGGCCCGCTGCTGGGCGCGCTGGTGGACCGGCTGGCCGAGGCGGTGCCCGGGCCACCGTGACCACCCGCGCCTCCTGGTCCGAGCGCGAGCTGGCCGGGCTGCTGGCCGAGGGACGGCTGGACTTCGCGCTGGCCGGCACCTGCGGCTCGGCCGCTGCGCCCGACGCGACGCAACAGATCACGTCCCCGGCCGGCCGCACGCCCGGGGCGAAGCGGGTGACGAGGTCCAGCGGATTGTGCTTGCGGTCCGGACGACTCAGCGAGCGGCGCAGCCCGGGCAGCACCCCGGGCTGACGGGGGTCGAACAGGGCCAGGGCCCTGTCGGGCCGTCCGCCGGCCAGCACCGCCGGGTCGAGGTTGGTGGCGACCAGGAATTCCTTGGTGCGGCGCAGGCCCGCCGCGACGTCCGCCTGGCCCAGACCGCCGGCCGCCCTGGCGGCGGGCAGCTCGATGGCGTCGGCGCCGTCGGACCAGGCCCGGGCGGGGAACCGAGGAAGGGGTGCGTGAGCGTCGGCGTCCCGTCCTGGCCGGCCACGCCCGGGGCGGTGGTGGGCCGGGCGGTCTCGCGGCGGGCAGCGTGAACGGGGAGGCGGCGCCGGCGGCCGAGGACTCGTGGCCGGGCAGCCGGTCGAGCAGCAGCGAGGGGCGCACGGCCACCATGGCGACGGCCGCGGTCGGCACCACACCGAGCGCCGTCGTCACCCGGCGCCGGCGGTACGCCCTGCCGTCGAGCTCGCGCCAGGCCGGTCCGGTGCGCCAGCCGGCGGGGTCGGCGCCTGTGCCGTCCGCTCCGGCTTGCGGGGGCGGCCCGGGCGCGGCGCACGGCCCCTGCGGTCTCCCGCTCGCGCCTGCGCCTCGACCTCGTCCCGCAGCCGTCGGGTGACCAGCCTCGCCCGGGCGGACGGCTCCTTGGGCGCACCGGTGGCTCCACCCTCGGCGGCGTCGCGGAGGAACGCCTCCCCCCGCTCGTCGGTTGTCGCGGCCGGTTCGCCCGACTCCTCGTCGGGGCGTTCGGGAGGCGGATTCCTAGGGCCGGCGACGGCCCGCTCACAAGCCGTCGCCGGGGTCGTACGGAAGCCGGGATCCAACCGGTACGGCTTCGCAGCGCGGCCCCGTACAACCCCGCGGCCCGGCTCCCGTGCCGGGAACGCGAAGGGGCCCGTACGACCGAAGTCGTACGGGCCCCTCCGACAGCTACCAGGTCGAAGACCCGGGCCGGATCAGCTCAAGATCACTTGTTGATCTTGGTGACCTGGCCGGCGCCCACGGTCCGGCCACCCTCACGGATGGCGAACTTCAGGCCCTCTTCCATGGCGACGGGCTGGATGAGCTCCACCTTCATCTCGGTGTTGTCACCCGGCATGACCATCTCGGTGCCCTCGGGGAGGGTCACGACGCCGGTCACGTCCGTCGTACGGAAGTAGAACTGCGGACGGTAGTTGTTGAAGAACGGCGTGTGGCGGCCACCCTCGTCCTTGGAGAGGATGTAGGCCTGCGCCTCGAACTCGGTGTGCGGGGTGACCGAGCCCGGCTTGATGATGACCTGGCCGCGCTCGACGTCCTCGCGCTTGATGCCACGGAGGAGCAGACCGACGTTCTCACCGGCCTGGCCCTCGTCGAGCAGCTTGCGGAACATCTCGATGCCGGTGACCGTGGTGGTGGTCTTCTCGGTCTTGATGCCGATGATGTCGACGGTCTCGTTGACCTTGAGGACACCACGCTCGATACGACCGGTGACGACGGTGCCACGACCGGTGATCGTGAAGACGTCCTCGATCGGCATCAGGAACGGCTTGTCGACGTCACGCTCGGGCTCGGGGATGTTCTCGTCCACAGCCTGCATGAGGTTGAGGACGGACTGGCCCCACTCCTTGTCGCCCTCGAGGGCCTTGAGCGCGGAGACGCGGACGACCGGCAGGTCGTCGCCCGGGAACTCGTACTCGGAGAGGAGCTCACGGACCTCGAGCTCGACGAGCTCCAGGATCTCCTCGTCGTCCACCATGTCGGCCTTGTTCAGGGCGACGACGATGTACGGAACGCCGACCTGGCGGGCCAGGAGCACGTGCTCCTTGGTCTGCGGCATCGGGCCGTCGGTGGCGGCGACCACGAGGATGGCGCCGTCCATCTGGGCCGCACCGGTGATCATGTTCTTGATGTAGTCCGCGTGACCGGGGCAGTCGACGTGGGCGTAGTGACGGGTCTCCGTCTGGTACTCGACGTGCGCGATCGAGATGGTGATACCGCGCTGGCGCTCCTCAGGAGCCTTGTCGATCTGGTCGAACGCCGAGGCCTCGTTCAGGTCCGGGAACGCGTCGTGCAGCACCTTGGTAATGGCGGCCGTGAGGGTCGTCTTACCGTGGTCGATGTGACCGATGGTGCCGATGTTGACGTGCGGCTTAGTCCGCTCGAACTTCGCCTTCGCCACTGGGGTCCTCCTGTGGAGTGGTTCTGGTACGCCTTACTTCATCGGCGCCAGGTGATCTTTGCTGGATAGCCCGGAACCCGGGGCAAACATCCTTGTTTGCGGCTGTTTGCCCCGCGAGGCTCCGGAGTCAAGCCTAAAGCGTGTGAACGCGGTGCGTTACTCGCCCTTGGCCTTCGCGATGATCTCCTCGGCGACGTTCCGCGGAACCTCGGCGTAGGAGTCGAACTGCATGGAGTAGCTGGCCCGGCCGGACGTCTTGCTGCGCAGGTCGCCGACGTAGCCGAACATCTCCGAGAGGGGCACGAGACCCTTCACGACGCGGGCACCGGCCCGCTCCTCCATGGCCTGGATCTGGCCACGGCGGGAGTTGATGTCGCCGATGACCTCACCCATGTAGTCCTCGGGCGTGGTGACCTCGACGGCCATCATCGGCTCGAGCAGCACGGGGCTGGCCTTGCGCGCGGCCTCCTTGAAGGCCTGCGAGCCGGCGATCTTGAAGGCGAGCTCGGAGGAGTCGACCTCGTGGTAGCCACCGTCGATCAGCGTGACGCGCACGCCGGTCATCTCGTAGCCCGCGAGGATGCCGAACTGCATGGCCTCCTGCGCACCGGCGTCCACCGAAGGGATGTACTCCTTCGGGATACGGCCACCGGTGACCTTGTTCACGAACTCGTACGAGGCGTCGCCGCCCTCGATCGGCTCGATCGCGATCTGCACCTTGGCGAACTGGCCGGTACCACCAGTCTGCTTCTTGTGCGTGTAGTCGACGCGCTCGACGGCCTTGCGGATCGTCTCGCGGTAGGCCACCTGCGGCTTGCCGACGTTGGCCTCGACCTTGAACTCACGGCGCATACGGTCGACCAGCACCTCGAGGTGCAGCTCGCCCATACCACCGATGATGGTCTGGCCGGTCTCCTCGTCCGAGTGGACCTGGAAGGACGGGTCCTCCTCGGCCAGGCGCTGGATCGCGACGCCCAGCTTCTCCTGGTCGCCCTTCGACTTGGGCTCGATGGCGACCTGGATGACCGGCGCCGGGAAGTCCATGGACTCCAGGATCACCGGCTGCTTGTCGTCGCACAGCGTCTCACCGGTCGTGGTCTGCTTCAGACCCATGACGGCGATGATGTCGCCGGCGCCCACCGAGTCGATCTCCTCACGCTTGTTCGCGTGCATGCGGTAGATCTTGCCGATGCGCTCCTTCTTGCCCTTGACGGAGTTCAGCACCGAGGTGCCGGACTCCAGGCGGCCCGAGTAGACCCGGACGAAGGTGAGCTTGCCCAGGTGCGGGTCGCTCATGATCTTGAAGGCCAGAGCCGACAGGGGCTCCTCGTCGGACGGCTTGCGCTTGACGACCGTCTCCGGGTCCTTCACGTCGTGGCCCTCGATGGCCTCGACGTCCAGGGGGGAGGGGAGGTAGCGCACGACCGCGTCGAGCAGGGGCTGGACGCCCTTGTTCTTGAACGCGGTGCCGCAGAACACCGGGGTGACCGTGGTGTCCTTGGACTTGCCGGACGCGATGGTGATGCGACGGATCGCGGCGTACAGCTGCTCCACGGAGGGCTCGGTGCCCTCCAGGTACAGCTCCATGATCTCTTCGTCGTTCTCGGCCACGGCCTCGAGCAGCTTGCCGCGGTACTCCTCGGCAGCCTCGGTGTGCGTGTCCGGGATGTCGACGACGTCGTACATCTCGCCCTTGGTGGCCTCGGCGGACCAGACCAGGGCCTTCATCGTCACGAGGTCGACGACGCCCTTGAAGTCGGCCTCGGCACCGATCGGGAGCTGCATCACGATCGGCTGAGCGCCGAGGCGGTCAGAGATCATGTCGACGCAGCGGTGGAACTCGGCACCGGTCCGGTCGAGCTTGTTGACGAAGCAGATGCGCGGGACGCCGTAGCGGTCCGCCTGACGCCACACGGTCTCGGACTGGGGCTCGACGCCGGCGACGCCGTCGAACACCGTCACGGCACCGTCGAGCACCCGCAGGGAACGCTCCACCTCGACGGTGAAGTCGACGTGACCCGGCGTGTCGATGATGTTGATGGTGTGGTCGACGTCTTCGAGCGGCCAGTGGCAGGTGGTGGCAGCAGAGGTGATCGTGATGCCACGCTCCTGCTCCTGCTCCATCCAGTCCATGGTGGCAGCGCCGTCGTGGACCTCACCGATCTTGTAAGACACACCGGTGTAGAACAGGATCCGCTCGGTGGTGGTCGTCTTGCCCGCGTCGATGTGGGCCATGATCCCGATGTTGCGGACCTTGGCCAGGTCAAGTGAAGTGGTAGCCATAAGGCTTCAGTCTTCTCTCGGTCTCGATGTGGGTAGCGACTACCAGCGGTAGTGCGCGAAGGCCTTGTTGGACTCGGCCATCTTGTGCGTGTCCTCGCGCTTCTTCACAGCGGCACCCAGGCCGTTGGAGGCGTCGAGAAGCTCGTTGAGCAGACGCTCGGTCATGGTCTTCTCGCGACGGGCGCGGGAGTAACCGACCAGCCAGCGCAGCGCGAGCGTGTTGGCACGACCGGGCTTGACCTCGATCGGAACCTGGTACGTCGCACCACCGACACGGCGGGACTTGACCTCGAGGGTCGGCTTGATGTTCTCCAGCGCGCGCTTCAGCGTGATGATCGGGTCGTTGCCCGTCTTCTCACGCAGACCCTCCATGGCGCCGTAGACGATGCGCTCGGCGGTGGAGCGCTTGCCGTTGAGCAGCACCTTGTTGATGAGGGAGGTCACCAGAGGAGAACCGTAGACCGGGTCGATGATGACCGGGCGCTTCGGGGCGGGGCCCTTACGAGGCATTCTTACTTCTCCTTCTTGGCGCCGTAACGGCTGCGAGCCTGCTTGCGGTTCTTGACACCCTGGGTGTCGAGCGAGCCGCGGATGATCTTGTAACGAACACCCGGCAGGTCCTTCACACGGCCGCCGCGCACGAGCACGATGGAGTGCTCCTGCAGGTTGTGTCCCTCACCCGGAATGTAAGCGGTGACCTCGATCCCGCTGGTCAGACGCACACGCGCGACCTTACGCAGGGCCGAGTTCGGCTTCTTCGGGGTGGTCGTGAACACACGCGTGCAGACGCCACGACGCTGAGGGGAACCCTCGAGTGCCGGCGTCTTGTTCTTCTCGACCTTGTCCTGCCGGCCCTTACGGACCAGCTGCTGGATCGTAGGCACTACTTCTCCGGTTTCTGTGTGCCGAGTAAAGCTAACCTGGAACTTCTCCGACCCACGCGGTCGGGTGTGTCGAATCCCGCAGACCTTCGCCGCCAAGCGAAAAGGGCGCAGATTTCGGTGGCCGGTGACGGCTCGCTGTGCGGTTGAAGGCACGCACGAGAGCCAGGGCACACCCCAGGCACAAGGTCTGAGCGTACCTACCTCATTCGCTGTGGTCAAAACAAATGGAGTCCAGCGCCGTTCCGGCGCTCCCGGCGCGCCGATCCGGTCGGTCGGGCGTACCCTTCGCGGTCGTCGAAACGGGCCGACCTGCACGGAAGGCCGGCCACCTCCAGGGCTGCCGAACAGCCGCCGGCGCTCTCACGGGCCCCTCACGGTCTCTCACGGCGCCCTCACGGCCCTGTCTCCCCCGCCCGGCCGGAAGACCCCGCCGCAGGCCCGGACCGCCCCCACTCGGGCGCTGGGCCCGCACGACGCCGAAGGGGGGGGGGGGCCCGGGGGGGGGGGGGGGGGGGGGGGGGGGGGGGGGGGGGGGGGGGGGGGGGGG